>NZ_VPCG01000002.1:0-162649 GCF_013418355.1 Acinetobacter sp. YH12151
AATTTCAAATTGTGCAGCTACCGCTCGAATAGAATAACCTTCCTCAAGCTTAGCTAAAATTTTACGTCTAAAATGTTCTGAATAACTCATTGCACCATTGTATTAGTTTTATAATGATTTGACTATATTTTCCAAATGGCAGGCACAAAAAAACGGGCTTGAGGCCCGTTTTTTCATTTTGGGTATTAACGTTTAACAGAACGTGACATACCAGCAAAACGTTGTTTGAACTTGTCGATACGACCGCCAGTGTCAACGTTCTTTTGCTTACCAGTGTAGAATGGGTGGCAAGCTGAACATACGTCTAGGTAAAGTGTTTCTTTACCAGCAGCTGAACGAGTTTCGATTACGTTACCACATGAACAAGTCGCAACTAAAGTTTCATATTTTGGGTGAATATCGGCGCGCATGGTCGATTACTCCATTAGATTCAAGAAGGTTTAGCTGTCATCGCTATTGATCACTCTCAAATGAGGAAGCAGGAACAAAGTTCATGCAGATCAACACCACAACAGACCATTCTTTTGGCCCACCGAGACGGATACCGTCAGAGCTAAGCACAACAAGTGGGCATTATTATACGTGAAACAAATTCAATATGCGAATTATTCTTCTGCTTCTGACTCAGCCTCTTTGGCCCACACATTGGCAATAATCCCGCAAACCATCAATTGAATCTGATGAAAAATCATGATCGGCAAGACAATCATGCCCAGTGGCTGGCCAATAAATAGAATTTGTGCCATCGGTACGCCACTGGCCAGGGTTTTTTTAGAACCACAGAAAAATACCGTTTTCTGGTCAGCGCGACTAAAACCCAGCCAGCGTGGGATATACAGCGACAACAGCATCACCAGGGTCAAAAGCACCGAACAGGCTAGCAATAACAGCAATAATGTACTGAGACTGACTTCATTCCAAAGTCCCGCTACTACGGCGCTACTAAAAGCACCATAGACCACCAGTAAAATTGAGCCTTGATCGAAGACCTTGACGATTTTTGGCATTTTCATCATTTTTGGATAAATCCAGGGACGTAAAATTTGCCCCAAGATAAAAGGTACCAATAACAACAGCGTAATCTGGATAATCGAAGCGGTTGGGTCAAACCCGTGCTCAGATTGACCTAAAATGAAAAATGCGACCAATACCGGGGTGATAAACATGCCGATAATATTAGAAAGTGATGCACTACAGACAGCACCGGCCACATTCCCATGTGCGACGGAAGTAAAAGCAATCGAAGACTGAACGGTAGATGGCAGGAAGCACATAAATAGGAAGCCCCAGTACAGCTCCTGCCCGAGCATTGGCAATAAAATCGGCTTGGCCAGCAAACCTAGAATAGGAAACAAGGCAAAAGTCAGTGCAAAAACCAAAGTATGTAATTTCCAGTGCATGATCCCCTCCACCACCGCTTCGCGGGACAGCTTGGCACCGTGCAGGAAAAATAGAATGGCAATCGCGCCTGTCGTGATCCAGCCAAAAACTTCAGCGGCCTGTCCGGAGACAGGCACTACACTGGCCAACAGCACCATGACAAATAGCAATATCGTAAAGCGGTCCAATGCCAACAATTTAAGCATCTGCTGTTCTTCCCTTAAAGTTTTATTGTTCGATAAAAAAATGCCCGGCTATCTTAACAGATGCCGGGCCCATGCTATGCACTCAGGTTGATGTAATATTTTCATCTATACGTGAATACATTTCATCTATCACGCTACATCCCACTTAGTTATTACGTGCATCCTGATCTTGCTGGATCAGCTCGATTTTATAGCCATCTGGGTCTTCTACAAATGCAATGACAGTCACACCGCCTTTCATTGGACCAGCTTCACGCACGACATTACCACCACGTGCCTTGATCTCTTCACATGCCTTATAAGCATCATCGACTGCAATCGCGATATGACCATAGGCATTGCCCAGCTCATAGCTGTCTGTATCCCAGTTATGCGTCAATTCAAGTACGGTGTGATTTTCTTCATCGCCATAACCGACAAAAGCCAGGGTAAAACGGCCCTCTTCGTAATCACGTTTACGAAGCAAAGTCATGCCAAGTACTTCAGTATAGAACTTGAGCGATTGTTCTAAATTGCCTACACGTAACATGGTATGCAGCATGCGCATATTAATCATCCTTCTGTACAGATTGTTGTTGGTGTTCACCGAGCAGTTTTGCGACCCAAACCACCAGAATCAGGATCGGAATCCCAATTAACGTGGTCATGAGGAAGAATTTCGGATAACCGATATGGGTGACTATAGTACCCGAATATCCGCCTAAAATCTTAGGCGTCAGGGTCATGAGTGAGCTAAAAATCGCATATTGAACCGCGGTAAATGACACACTGGTCAGGCTCGACAAGAATGCAATAAATGCAGCACCCGCAAGTCCGGCAGCCAGATTATCGACAATAATGGCAAAATAAAGCCACTTGTCGCTATAAGGTTTGATGACCTTACCACTGACTTCGATCATGTCGGAACTACTGCCATCTATCACCGCCAAAGGCTGAATATCGACATCCAGATTCTGGCCAGGGATGAGCTGATCATTGACCTGATAAACATGTGTGGTTTGCTGAAGCGCCTGGCCATCTTGCATCAAGACTGCACTGACAATATGTGCGGGTGACTGAATCAGTTGCTGCGCAGGAATCGCGGCAGTAAATACGCCTTCACTTTCTAATTTTGCCTCAAGATTTTGATCATTGATTTGCAAAACAATCTTTTGATTCGGTTGCAGCGCTGCACCGACATATTGACCACGTACCACAATGGTCTTGTCCTGTTCAGCGACATTGAGGGTATTGTCACTGGTGATCGGCAGAATCTGTAACTGGGTGCTGCCCTGTTGTGCAGTCAAATACGGCATGCTGACCTGTACAGGCTGAGTAGCATGATCTGAATTTAGATAGCTGGCTGTCACTTGCAGTTGCTTACTCTGCGCTAAAACATCACTGGGTACATTCAGCTTCCAGTAACCGACTTCATCGGTATCGGCCTGATAAACCTGATTAGCGACCCTAACTTCGACAGCTGCCAGTTTTTCACCGGATTTGACCAGCCCAATAAAAATCAGGTTGGTGGAACAGGCCAGCACGGCACCGACAAACATCAGTTTCATGATGTTCATTTTCTGGGCCAGTAAACCACCGAGAAAACCACCAATTAAAGAGAAAATCACCCCATAGACTTTGACCGCTTCGGCAATCTGCTCTTTACTGAAATTCAGGTCTTGATAGA
This sequence comes from Acinetobacter sp. YH12151, assembly GCF_013418355.1. Classification (NCBI taxonomy): domain Bacteria; kingdom Pseudomonadati; phylum Pseudomonadota; class Gammaproteobacteria; order Moraxellales; family Moraxellaceae; genus Acinetobacter; species Acinetobacter sp. YH12151. The sequence continues at coordinate 3,253 of NZ_VPCG01000002.1, forward strand.
AGACGTTGGAAATGACCCCGGCGATGATATCGGAAACCCGATAAAAACCGATCAATAACAACAGCACCAATGCCAGTTTTAGGCCATAGCGCCTAAAGAAGTCTGCAACCGGATTAACCCAGGTTTCATAGGCCATCTGCTTGTTGACTGCACCCATTTTCACCAAGCTTGCACCAATGGCAAAGGCAATCGCACCAGAACCAATAAAGCGTAAGGCTTCAAAGCAGAACAAGGCAAAAGTATCTTGAATGGTGAACTGTTCGGTAATACTGGCGACCAGATTGCCTGAATAGATATAGCTCAGTACAAAGCTGATCACTGCGACAAAAAACACTGCGACTAAACGGAAATAATCACTGCGCAGATAATGTTTAGGCACACGGTCAACCTGCGGTTCCCGAATGCAAAGCGTGGTGACAATTCCGACCAGCATTACCCCGGCCATGGCCAGATAGGTCCATTTCCAGGCATCGTAGATATAGTTGCCTTTGGCTGTGCCCAAATAAGCGGCCAGAAACAAGGCGCCAGCACCCGCCACGATCATTCCGATCCGGTAACCGGCATTATAGGTCGCGGCCAAGACGGTCTGCATCTGGGTTTCCGCCAGTTCAATCCGGTAGGCATCAATCACAATATCCTGCGTTGCAGCAGAAAAGCCAAGCAGGACTGCACCCAGCGCCATTTGCTGTAAATGAGTTACGCCCAAAGCCGGATCAGAAAAAGCCATAATGGAAATGGCGCAGACAATCAGAATCTGTGCAATCAGCAACCAGGCTCGACGGCGTCCCAGAGCCTTGGTCAGAAAAGGCACTGGCAGTTCATCAATGAGCGGCGCCCAGACGAATTTAAACGAGTAGCCCAATGCTGCCCAGCTAAAAAAAGTGACTGCACTTTTGCTGATTCCGGCCTCACCTAACCATAAAGACAGACTGGAAAAAATCAGAAGAATCGGGACACCGGCCGAAAATCCCAAGAACAGCATGATCAAGGCACGTCGATCTAAAAATGCTGTAAATGCGGATTTCCAACCCGTCGTTTGTGTTGTCATTGCTTTATTATTTTCCGCGGAAAAACCAATTGCTGCTATTCAATCCTGTAATAGCGCATCTTTCAACAAGATTTATATATTTATCACATTTCCGATTTTTTATTTTCTGGCAAAAGCCACATGTTCGCTTGAATTTTCCAAGCAAATCTGTATACCTTAACGCTTATCAACGTAATATTTCGTTTTGGATTTCAACAGTGACCCAGAGACTCGATCAAATTAATTCTTCTATCGCCAGCAACAATACGACAACACCAGAAAATATCCGCTCAGATTTACTTATCTCGGCATTTGAACAAAGCGAAATTCATAACACCCTTGAGCATACCCGCTTAAAATCCACCCAACTGACGCACATTCCAAACCTAGAAAAAATTCCGGTGTCGACCAAACGGATCAAGCCCCTGAATAATTTCTTGGGGCAAGACCGCGCACGGGCTTCGGTAGAGGCCGGGATTGCCTTACCTTATTCAGGCTATAATATTTTTGCCGTGGGTACGGCTGGCCTGGGCAAGCGCACCATGGTGAAGCGCCTGCTGCAACAGCATGCCAAAACCATGGAAACACCCAATGATTGGGTTTATGTCAACAACTTTCAAAACCAGCGCCAACCAATAGCTTTGGAGCTGCCTGCCGGTCAGGGTCCAAAATTTCAGGCCATGTTAAACCAAAGCTGGCAAACCATTCTGAAACAGCTTGAACGCCGTTTTACCGCGGAAACCTATCACAACCGCATTGAAATGATTCGCCAGGAAACTGGCGATGAACAGCAACAGGCGCTGATCGAACTCACCAAAGAAGGTGCAGAACTCGATCTGAAACTGATCTCGCGACACGATGAACACTGCTTTGTTCCCGTACATCTGATTGATGACAAATTACAGGAAATGACTCAGGAAGATCTGAATGCGCTGAGCAATCAGGATCGGGCCGAATTGGCAACCAATATGCGCTATATGGACAAAAAACTGGAGCGTCTGGGTTTGCATCTGGGTGATCTGGAAGATGATGCACGCGACCGTGTTCAGATTCTGAATCGTGATATTGCCAAACAGGTGGTGGTGCCACGTGTAGAACAGATTCTCTCCAAGTTCAAACATGTGCAAGGCTTGGAACATTATCTAAAATATTATGCCGAAGATATTATCAATAATGTCGAAATCGTGCTGGAACAGGAAGAGGATGATTTCACCCCGGCACTATTCAGCCGCGTACCGGCACGTTATCAGGCCAACGTGATTATTACCCACAAGCCGAATAGCGGTGCGCCAGTCATCTTTGAAGATTTTCCAACACATTACAATTTACTTGGTCATGTGGAACAGCTAACCCAAAATGGCACGATCACCACGGACTTCACCCTGATTCGTCCCGGAACGTTGCATAAAGCCAATGGCGGCTTTCTGATGCTGGAAGCGGAACAATTACTGGAACAGCCTTATGCATGGCAAGGTTTGAAGCGTGCGCTTAAATCCGGGCATTTAAAACTGTCTTCACTTGAGCATATGATCACGCTAACCGGCAGTATTTCAATTGAACCGGCATCGATTCCATTGAACATTAAAGTGATCTTGCTGGCCGAGCCTGAAATTTATTATGAAATTCTAGAGCTTGAACCGGAGCTGGGCAGCATCTTTAAAATCCGTGCTGATTTTACCGATACATTACAACGTAATGACGACAACGAGCAGGCCTATATGCAGCTGATTGCCGACTATGTGCAATCGGATAAATTATTGCCTTTTGACCGTTCTGCTTTGGCTGCACTGCTCACAGATTCCAGCCGTCAGGCCGAAGACCAAAGTTCATTATCATTACATGCCCTGACCTTGGGTGACCTGATTCGTGAAGCGCATCATCATGCCTTTCAGGCCGGTGACAAGATGGTCTCGGAAAAACATATCAATACCGCACTCGATCATCGCAAATATCGCTTAGGCTATTTACGTGAGTTGTACTGGCAGGATCTGACCCGTGGTACACAGCTAATCGAAACCCGTGGCCATCGTCTGGGACAGATTAATGCTTTGTCGGTAATTCATTATGCCGATGTCGAATTTGGCCTTCCTTCACGTCTGACTGCTTCGGTGTATCAAGGGGGTGGTGACATTCTCGACATTGAGCGCAGTGTGGAACTCGGTGGCTCCTTGCATGCCAAAGGCGTGTTATTGATGTCGTCTTTCCTGAAAGCACATTTTGGTCGTGAACAGACCCTGCACTTCTCTGCGGCGCTGGCCTTTGAACAAAGCTATGGTCAGGTCGATGGTGACAGTGCCACAGTCGCGGAACTGTCTGCCCTGCTCTCGGCGATTAGCCAGTTACCGATTGATCAATCCTGGGCCATTACCGGCTCCATGAACCAGTTGGGACAAGTACAGCCAGTGGGCGGTGTCAATGCCAAAATTGAAGGTTTCTTTGATGCCTGCAAGCTGCAAGGTCTGACCGGCAAACAAGGCGTGATTATTCCACGTCAGAATATGCAGCATCTGATGCTGCGTAAAGATGTCACCATTGCTGTCGAAGAAGGTCAGTTCCATATTCATGCGATTGATACCATTGATCAGGCGCTGGAAATCCTGATGGCGCGTCCGGTCGGCACCTTGGATAAAAAAGGTCGCTATAGCAAAAATTCAATCTATGCCGCGGTGATGACACAGCTGGATTACTGGCAAGCGATTGAAGATGGTGGTGAGCTGGTCGAATTACCGAAGAAAAAGAAAAAAAAGAAGAAGAAAAAAGACAAGAAGCAAATTGTTGAGCCACACACTGAACTTGAAGCAGGTCATGCAATAGCCCAAAAGCCAAATGCAGCAACAGAAGATTAATCCGGTCGTTGCTCTATCTTTAAAATAGCAATAAAAAAGCGCTTCTCAATGAAGCGCTTTTTTAACATCTGGCTTGATTTAAATCTTAATTTAATTAAGCATCAGCTGCCGGGCTGTACTGTTCAACCAAAGGCTTTAATTCGCCTTTTTGGAACATGTCGAGCATGATATCGCTACCACCGATCAATTCACCATTGATCCAAAGCTGTGGAAATGTCGGCCAATTGGCGATTTGTGGTAACATCGCACGAATGTCCTGATTTTCCAGAATGTTTACATAAGCAAACGGACGACCAATCTGACTGAGTGCTTCTACTGCACGTGCAGAAAAACCACATTGTGGAAATTGCGGTGTGCCTTTCATATAAAGAAGTACTGCATGTTTAGCAATTTGGTCACGAATTAACGCTTCGGTATCGCGTGCTTGTTCAGTCATTGATAAATCCTCAACTCATCTGTCTGGCATTATACCCAAATCCAGACAAAACAGTATGTCTAAAGCAATAATTCCAATTTTATTTACAATTACCCTTTAAATCTGAGCGGGTTTTTGCTTATATAAGTTTTTCTTTCCACCTAACAGTTAAGAGTTAGTCATGAATAATATTACCCTCGCACCGGTACAAACTGATCAACCTTCTCACTTGATGCCTGTATTTGGCCGTCAACCGATCAGCTTTGTCCGAGGACGAGGTGCATATCTTTATACCGAAGATGGTACAGAGTATTTAGATGCATTAACCGGAATTGCAGTATGTGGTCTGGGTCATGCGCATCCAGTCATTGCCGAAGCAATTGCTGATCAGGCTGCGACCTTGATTCATACCAGCAACCTGTTTGAAGTGCCTTGGCAAACTGCGGCAGCACAAAAACTGGCCGAAGTCGCGGGTATGGAAGAAGTATTCTTCTCCAACAGTGGCGCAGAATCAAATGAAGGTGCAATCAAAATTGCACGTAAATTCGGTCATATGCAAGGCATTTCTTCACCCAAAATTATTGTGGCGGATCGTTCTTTCCATGGCCGTACCATGGCCACCCTTTCTGCAACAGGCAATAAAAAAGTTCAGGAAGGCTTTGGCCCGCTGGTCGAAGGTTTTATTCGTGTACCTTTTGGTGATCTCGAAGCGATTGAAGAGGCAGCGCTTCATCATCCGGATATCGTAGCCATTTTAGTTGAGCCCATTCAGGGTGAAGGTGGTGTAAATACCGCACCTCAAGGTTTCAGCTATCTCGAAGAGATTCGTCAAATCTGTAACCAGCACAACTGGTTGATGATGCTAGATGAAGTGCAAACCGGGAATGGCCGTACGGGCAAATATTTTGCTTATCAGCACACCAGCATTATTCCTGATGTACTGACCACAGCCAAAGGCTTGGGTAATGGTTTCCCGATTGGTGCCGTCATGACTCAAGGTCGTGGTGTAGGTGTATTAACTGCCGGTAATCATGGTTCGACTTATAGTGGTACAGCTTTGGGTTCACGTGTGGTCTACACCATTCTCGATATTATGCAAAAAGAAAATATCGTCGCCAATGCTGCGGAAAAAGGCGCTTATATCGTGGATCAGCTACGCAACAAACTGGCCGATCAAAATGTGAGCGTGCGTGGTTTCGGTCTGATGATCGGAATTGAATTACCGAAAGAATGTGCTGAGCTGGTCGCAATTGCACGTGATGAATACAAAACCATCATCAATGTGACTGCCGGTAATGTGGTTCGCCTGTTGCCTACCCTGAACATTACTCAGGAACAGGCTGATCAGCTGATTGAGCGTTTAGTGAAAATGATCAACGCTTTTTTGGCCTAAACCCTGCGCTTAAAAACAAAAAAGCCGCTTGAAAGCGGCTTTTTTATATTCTGTATCTTATGATGCGGCTTGTAAAATACGCCCACCAGAAATCTGGTCAAAATATTGTTTCAATGTATCTAGGCAACGAAGAATTTTTGTCGGTTGTTGCTCACGTTTCGGCATGACTGCATATAGTGTAATCGGTGGAAGTCGCCATTCAGGCAAAACTTCAACCAAAGTGCCATTCAGTAAGTCTTTTTTCGCATCGAGATATAAAATCTTGGCAATCCCATTGCCCTGCAAGCACATCGATTTTGCCACCAGACCATTATTGGTACTGAAACGGGATTTCAATTCAAAATCGGCTTTTTCTGCAGTATTGACATTTTGAAACTGGAAATACTGATGATTTTTGATATGGGTCAAAGGCAGCACATCATGATTTTTAAGATCATCAGGACGTGAAATAATGGTGCTCTGATTAATATAACTCGGTGTCGCCACCAGAATTTGCTCAATCTGCATCAATGGCACCACCTGAAGATTGTGCTCATCATTTTTCTGTTCAAATCTTAAGGCGATATCGATACGCCCATCGAACAAATCAACCTCATGATTATTGGTTTCCAGATGTACTGCCAGGCCACGATGTGCGGACATCCAGTGAGAAAGTGCAGGAATCACATGATTCGCGCACAATTCTGGCAAAGCAACAATGCGCAGTTCACCCACAAGATCATCGCGTAATTCATTGATTCGGACTTTACCGCGCTCTGCAGCAGATAGCATTTCCTGGCAACTGTAGAAAAAAGCTTGTCCCGCTTCCGTCAAACTTAACTTTCTCGTTGAACGATTTAAAAGTACCACTTCCATATCATGTTCTAATGAGCGAATTTGTTGACTCACGGCGCTGGTCGTAATCCCTAATTCACGGGCAGCACCGCTAAACGAGTTTTTTTCTACAACACAAGCAAAAACACCCATTGCTCGAAGTTGATCTAACATAAATTTCCCTCTAAACTTATGAGATGCCTCATCATTTGATAAAAGCAACTTATTGTATTATACGGCGAAATTCACGTTTTGCATTATTTATTTAATTGTTTGGTAAAACTGTAGTTGGATTAATCGGTTTGCCGTCTAAGCGCACCTGAAATTCAAGCATGGTTCGCGTTGTACCAGTTGAACCCATTTCTGCAATTTTTTGCCCCGCTTTTACATTCTGTCCGCTTTTTACATCCAGTTTGCTGTTATGGGCATAAGCCGTAATATAGCCATTAATATGCTTCACCAACACCAGATTGCCATATTCTTTCAGGCCATCTGCAGCATAAACAACCTGCCCGTCTGCTGCTGCAAACACCGGATCACCGACATTGCCGCTATAGCGTGTGCCCTTGATATTAGATGCCAGATTATACTGCTGCAAAACTGGGCCATTAGACGGTTTTACCCAACCTAAACCCGCGGCAGTAGAGACGGGTGTCATTGGCGCCGGCGTGCTCACACGCGGTGTAGTCTGCACGGTGGTCGCTGGTGTAACTGGTGCCGGTGTTGGTACTGCAATCGTTTGACGCTGGATAGGGGCTGCCTGAGTCACTGCCTGCGTGCTGGTACTGCGACGTACGGTATTATTTTTCAGGCGGATCGACTGTCCCACATAAATCCGGTAAGGTGCAGCAATATCATTCATCTCGGCAACACTGATATAGTTCAGTCCATAACGTGCTGCGATCCCACTCAATGTATCTCCTGAGCGTACCGTATAGAAATCAGGAGCTGTCGCATAACGCGTCGCATTATTTACTTGAGGTTTGGTTGCACAACCGGTGATTACTCCTGTAGAAATAACAACGGTTGATAAAACTAGGGTTTTAATCAGGGCTGCAGGCGAAGCAACAACACATTTCGGTAACACCAAGAACATTATCTTCCTCTCTAAGATCTATACGGTTGCAAAATCCCGTTAAGATTAGCAAAGTTTTACTGCAATATACTTGCAATCGCGAGTTTTTCACAAAGTTATAACACTGAGAACGCATTTTCTGCCAATTGTGTTTGAAGATTCCGCAAAACCTCATAGTTGGTGGCATCCATCTGAATCGGAGTAATGCTGACATAGCCATTGGCCACAGCAAAGAAGTCCGAGTCAATCTCGCTCAACCCTTGCTTGGGTTCTGCTACTGCTTCTCCAGACAGTCCAATCCAGTACACCTGACGACCACGTGGGTCAACATGACTGGTGATGGGCTTCGACTGACGGCGGCGGCCTTGATAAGTCACTTTTTCACCCTGTAATTCAGCCATATCCGGAATATTGATATTAAAAATATGACGCTCAGGAAGAACCGGCAAACCGCGTGCAATAAAATCATGTACCCAGTTGGCAGCCAGCTGATAATCCTGAGGGTGTTGATAGCTGCGTACATTCGGCCCACTCAATGACACCGCAATAGCAGGATGTTTACTTAAGCGACCTTCAAAGGCTGCCCCGACTGTACCGGAATACAAGACATCATCCCCCAGATTGGCACCACTATTAATACCGCTGACCACCAGATCAAATTCAAAGTCAAACAGGCCGTTCATAGCCAGATAAACACAATCTGCCGGAGTACCATTGACAGCCCAGACATCGGGAGAAATCTGAATCGGGCGTAAAGGTCGGTCCAGAGTCAAAGCACTGGAGTAACCACTGCGCTCACTTTCTGGCGCTACAATAACAATTCTCCCTAAAGGTTTTAGAGCCTGTGCCAATGCCTGAATACCCGGTGCAAACATACCATCATCATTTGAAACTAAAATATTCACTGAAAAATCTCGTCGCGCTAAAAAATGACTGGTTAGGACATTTAATTGTATTAGTGCTGGAATTATATATATTTACTGCTCGACATCCATCTTTAAAATATGTGGCTCAAGATGATTAAAAAATTCTCTTTATTAGTGCTTTCGCTTTAAGCCTGGCAGTATCTGTCTCTCCTTCAGTTATGGCGAGCGAGCTGACTGTTGACGAAAACAATACCATTGTGAAAGAAGACATCGCATCGGCACAAGTCATGGCTGAGGTTTGCCCGGCTATGATTGGCCAAAATGCAAAATTAGACAGCATTATTCAGACTCTCATCCAGTCTTATCTTGCAGACTACTCAGATAAAGGCATGAGCTATCAAAAACTACAGGCAGATAGCGAATATAAATCTTTACTGGAAGAAGCGCGTCAGGGTGCCAAACAAACCAGTACTGACGAACAAAAAACCGTATGCGAAGAGATTCTGGATTACCAGGGCTAAGCTAGATAAATCTTCAAATAAGACGGTGTAAACATCGTCTTATTTTCTCTTACAGATTTCTTCATAATTCTACAGCTTCGCTACATTTTCCCACTTTTCAATTTCAAAAATAAGTTTAAGCTAGGCAAATTATTGTTCTAAATCTATTTTTTGAGTTTTTTAATGAAATATCCATTACTTCAAGCCATGACACTTTGTGCAGCTTCTGCCGCGACTCTTTTAGGCACCTCTGCATTTGCAGCCAATGAAAATATCAATGTCACACCAACCCAGCAAGTGACCAAGCAGGAACTGGCTGCGATTTATGTTCTTTCAGAAATCTGCCCGAGCATGGTTAAAGACAAGTCACAGTTCAATCAGGGCTATACCAAGCTGGTGACTGAATATATGCCAGGTCAGCGCAATCCAGTTGCAAGCTTAAACCAGATGGTTCAACAGAACGATTTCCGCAGTATTCTGGCTGAAGCACAATCTGATGCCAAGAAAGCTGGCAAGAAAAAAAATCAGGTGATTTGTAATGAATTAACCACCTATAACAATTAACCTGCTTTTCTGCCGATTACTTACAATACTTTTGAAATAAGACCGGGTTTCCCATAGAAGTCCGCCTAGCTTTATCCTAAAATGCTAGGCTCTTCGTGCTTACATCAAGATATAGGAACCCACTAGAAATGACCCAAAAAACTGCCCTTGCTGCATTATTATTAGTTCCTAGTTTTAGCTTTGCAGCAACTGTCCTATCTGCACCACCAGAATTGAATAATAAATCCTACGTGCTAATGGACTATGAGACAGGGCAACTTCTCGCTTCAAAAAATGAAAATGAAAAATTAGCCCCTGCTTCAATGACCAAGATGATGACCAGCTACATCATCGAACAAAAACTATTGAGCGGTGAGCTCACTGAAGATGAACAGGTTCGCATGAATGAGTCAGCATGGTGTCGCGGTAGTAGCGCGGAATCATGTATGTATGTGCCTTTAAACGGTACGGCCACTGCACTTGAAATGCTGCGCGGAATTATTATTCAATCGGGTAATGATGCATCTAAGGCCATGGCTGAACATATTGCAGGGAACGAGGGTACCTTTGCACATATGATGAATCAGGAAGCCAAACGTATTGGCATGACCAATACCAGCTTTATCAATTCAACCGGTATGCCTGCTGAAGGTCATTATTCGACTGCCAAAGATATGGCAACGCTGGCACAGCACATCATTAAAGACAGTTCCAAGTATTATCCGATTTATGCTGAAAAAGAATTTACCTTTAATGGCATCAAGCAAGGTAACCGTAATGCCCTGCTGTATACCGACCCAAGTGTAGATGGCTTAAAAACAGGTCATACCAATGAAGCAGGGTATTGCTTGACCACGTCGTCTAAACGTGGCCCTACTCGCTTGATTTCAGTTATTTTTGGTGCACCTACCATGCAGGAACGTGCAACGCAGACACGTGAATTGCTGGCTTGGGGTTATGCGAACTTCGAAACCAAAAATGTTCAACCAGCTAAACAGGTACTTGCTAAAGCCAAAGTCTGGTTTGGTAAGGAAGATGAAGTTCAAATCGGACTTGCTGAAAACTTTAATGTGACCATGCCGAAAGGTCAGGCCAATGCGATTAAAACCCAGCTGGTGGTTCAACCGAAACTGACTGCACCATTACAACCGGGTCAAGTCGTGGGTAAATATGTTGCGACTCTGGATGGTAAAGTCATTTCAGAAAAACCTCTTGTGGCTTTGAATGCAGTGGAAGAAGCGGGTTTCTTCGCGCGTATGCTCGACCATATCAAACAGTTCTTTAGCAACTTGTTCTAAGTCTAAATAGACCATTTCAGTCTTGGACTAAGACCAAAGCACTCATTCAGATGGGTGCTTTTTATTTTATACTATGCACATGATCCTTCATCATTTATCGGACAGATCGTTATGAGCCAAAATATTCGTTCTTATTTAGATATGACCCCACAGATTGATGCTTCCTGTTATGTCGATCCGATGGGAATTGTGGTCGGCGATGTGGTTTTGGCTGAAAATGTTTCGGTATGGCCTTTTGCCGTAATTCGGGGTGATGTGAATCATATTCGGATTGGTAAAAACTCAAATGTACAAGATCACTCGATGTTGCATGTCAGCCATAAGAAAGCCGATAAGCCTGAAGGTTCGCCTTTAATTATTGGTGAAGATGTCACCATTGGCCATCATGTCAAACTACATGGTTGTACCATTGGCAATCGTGTTTTGGTCGGTATTGGTACGATTATTCTGGATGATGTGATTGTTGAAGATGATGTAATGATTGGTGCAGGTTCGCTTGTTCCACCGAATAAGGTTTTGGAAAGCGGTTATTTGTATGTGGGCAGCCCTGTGAAAAAAGTGCGTCCGCTGACAGATAAAGAAAAAGCATTTTTACCGTATTCGGCACAAAATTATGTGAAGGTTTCGGGGAATTACAAATAAAATATAAAGTCAGATACAGAGTTTCTGTTTAAGCCGATGCTTTTATTCAATGTATCGACTTAAACAGAACAGAATTGATCAAATAGTCTGTTTAAAACTTTCTAAATGGATCAATATTTTTATTCTTGTACTCAAGAAAAGTAAGGGCTGCTGCTATAAAAAATAAACAAGCCACTCCCAAGAAAAAATTATCATGAACACTAACCCCCAAACCTACAAGCCCAACACCTATAAGTATAAGTAAACAAATTAAAAAGCGATAGAAATTTAACAGCATAAAAGTCTCGAATGAATATATTCAAAGCCGCTTATTAGGTAGCCACAAATCCCAATGTAAATCAGGAGAAAACAAATTACCTCAACATCACAAAAATTATACAATAAATATTAATTAATTAATATTTTTTATTAAAATCTCCGAAAAATAAGTATAATTTAAAAAAAATGTGTCCTAGTCGTTGTTTTTGTTTTTATATTATACTCAATAATATATTATTAAGTTTACATTCATAACGCTTAAAAAATATTCTATAATTTCATGGATTTGTTTTATGTTGAATTGTCTGAAATTATGCTTGATCAAAACAATCATTAGATACCCTAAAACAATAAAGATGTTAAGCTTTTCCTGTTTTTTACTTAAATCCGTTAAGAGCAACCTCTTTACATCTCTTGATCTTATGCGTTGATGTAGTGATTTTGAGCTAGATATTGCCCTGAAAACAGGCTTTTTATTGATAAATTTTTGCTTTAAATTCTCTGCTTTATAGTACACTTTTCAAGCTCATTCACTTTTTGATAAAAGAAAATCAAAACCTATCAATAGGACTTTTTCACATAGCAGGATTTGATTAAGCTTAAAACCTCCAATCCCGATGATTTAAACAATCAAAGAAATCCCCGCCCCTCATAGCCACACACCCCAAAATTTTATACAATAGTGCATCTTTATCCATGGTGCTGTTCTATGACCGCTTGGACTGCTCACGTCACTGTCGCAACCGTCATCGAAAAAGACGGAAAATTCCTGTTTGTCGAAGAACATACAGAAGCTGTGACACACCCAGTATTTAATCAGCCAGCAGGTCATGTGGAATGCGGTGAAACCATTATCGAAGCCGCAATTCGTGAAACCATGGAAGAGACCGGATATACGGTTGAAGTGACCCATCTTTTAGGGATGTATACCTATACCCCGCCCATGTTTCCGGATCGTACTTATTTTCGTTTCTGCTTTTTAGCCAAATCCACTGACTACGACCCAAATGCCGCTTTAGATACGGATATTGTCGGCGCAGTCTGGATGACATTGGACGAACTGAAAGAATCGGCGCGTGCCCGTAGTCCCCTGGTGATTAAAGCCGTGCAAGATGCCCTGTCAGGTCAAAAATACCCTTTATCGCTCATTTACGAGCACCAAAACTCTCCCTTAATTTCAAATTTGGATGCCTAATCCTATGCAACAACGTGTCATCGTCGGTATGTCGGGTGGTGTAGATTCATCTGTTTCTGCTGCGCTTTTAATTCAACAGGGTTATCAGGTTGAAGGTCTTTTCATGAAGAACTGGGAAGAAGATGACGGCACAGAATATTGCACGGCGATGGATGACCTTGCCGATGCTCAGGCCGTCTGCGACAAAATCGGGATTAAACTGCATACCGCAAACTTTGCCATGGAATATTGGGATCGTGTATTCGAGCATTTTTTAGCAGAATATGCGGCTGGCCGTACCCCAAACCCAGACATTTTATGTAATAAAGAAATTAAATTCCGTGCCTTTCTAGATCATGCGGTGAACTTGGGTGCAGACTTTATTGCCACAGGTCATTACTGTCGTCGCGGTGCAACCATGACCAATTCGCGCGGTGAAGAATACGCACCACTCTTACGTGGTGTTGATCAGAATAAGGATCAAACCTATTTCCTGCATGCCGTACATGGTCGTGAAATTAACAAGACATTATTCCCTGTCGGTGAAATTGAAAAGCCGCAAGTCCGCAAAATCGCTGAAGAATTAGATCTTGCTACGGCGAAGAAAAAAGACTCGACCGGGATCTGCTTTATTGGTGAGCGCCGATTTAATGACTTCTTGAAGCAATATTTACCGGCACAACCCGGAAAAATCGTGCTGGAAGACGGTAAAGAGGTTGGTGATCATCACGGCTTAATGTACTATACGCTCGGTCAACGCGGCGGCATCGGTATTGGCGGAATGAAAGGCGTCGCGGAAGGTGCCTGGTTCGTATTACATAAAGATATCGAAGGCAATCGTCTGGTGGTGGGTCAAGGCCATGAGCACCCACTGATGCAAAGCACCATGCTTTGGAGTGAAGCGATTGACTGGGTGGCCGGCGAGCAGGATATTCCTGAAACAGGTTTCCGTTGCACGGCCAAAACCCGTTACCGTCAGACTGATCAAGCATGTACGGTGTACCAAGATTCAGAATCACCCAATGGTGTACGTGTGGAGTTTGATGAACCACAACGTGCAGTGACCCCAGGTCAAAGTGTGGTGTTTTATTCAGGTGAAGTTTGTTTAGGCGGTGGTGTGATTCATCATACCAATGCACCTAAACCTGATTTTATAAAAGGATGAATTCGGCATGACGGAGTTACCATTTCAACCAGCCACAACGTTGAATACTCGTCAAAATCGCGCTTTGGCGTTAGCGGGTGTGTTTCAGGCCACCCAGCTGACCCATATGACCGCATTGAGTGGTCAGCAAAGTATTGGTGAAAACGGTAACTTTTATTTTGAACAGTTGATTAAAGCCAGTCTCAATATTCGTCCCGGCAATAACGAAAATGCCCAGACCTTAGACTTTTTTAATCAACTGGCCGATATTTCCTTAGGCTTAAAAACATTAGAAAGCAGCATTATTCAACCCTTCAATACTTCACCAAAATCCAGAATTCCAAAACTTTCCAGTACAAAACTTCCAATGAGCTATGCCATGGCACTTCTTCAATTAGAAAAGAAGGTCTATAGCAATCCCCAATTTGTTGAAATTATTGAACAGTCCCAACAGAAAATTCTCAGACAGCTTTCCTTTTTCGATAACAATTACCTGCACCCCAGCATCATTGCCAATCTGGCTCAAACCTATGTCGATACTGCGGGATCAATCAATCCGCGCATCATGGTTCGTGGCAATGCCGAAGCCTTTAAAGATGCCGGACATACCAACCGCATCCGTGCTTCCCTCTTTACCGGTTTGCAAATGGCGCACCTGTGGCGTCAGCTTGGTGGCAGCTCCTGGGGCATGGTATTTGGCAAACGCAAGTTGCTAAAAGATATTCAGAATCTGGCGCGTTTACAGTTTCAGGTGGTTTAACTGATACTGCACGTGTTTCGTTTTACGTTTAATTCCAAAATCTAAGGAATCGATATGAACGCTTTAACTGCACTTTCTCCACTAGATGGACGTTACGCGAGCAAATGTGATGCTCTACGTCCCTTTCTTTCTGAGTTTGGTTTAATCCATGCTCGTGTGACTGTTGAAGTGCGTTGGTTACAGGCGCTTGCGAACCACCCGGAAATTACTGAAGTTCCGGCGTTTTCAGGCGAAACTAATGCAGCGCTTGATGCGATTGTAAGCAATTTCTCTGAAGATGATGCCAATCGCATCAAAGAGATCGAACGCACCACCAACCACGACGTTAAAGCGGTTGAATATTTCCTGAAAGAAAAAATTGCCAATATCGATGAATTGAAAAATGCCGGTGAATTCATTCACTTTGCATGTACTTCTGAAGATATTAACAACCTGTCACATGCCTTGATGCTGAAAAGCGGTCGTGATGTACTGGTTGCATCTATGCAGCAAATCATTGATTCAGTTGTTGCACTTTCTGAAAAGCATGCTGACCAGCCAATGTTGTCTCGTACGCATGGTCAAACTGCAAGCCCAACGACGTTGGGTAAAGAAATGGCGAACGTGGCTTACCGCCTTGCACGTCAAATCAAACAGTTCAAAAATGTTGAACTTCTAGGCAAAATCAATGGTGCAGTAGGTAACTACAATGCGCACTATTCTGCTTACCCAGACATCAACTGGCCGGCACATTCACAAGCATTTGTAGAATCTTTGGGTCTAGATTTCAACCCGTACACCACGCAAATCGAGCCACATGACTACATGGCTGAACTGTTTGATGCCCTGCGTCGTTTCAACACTATTCTGATCGATTTTAACCGTGATGTTTGGGGTTATATCTCGCTTGGTTTCTTCAAGCAAAAGCTAAAAGATGGCGAAGTCGGTTCTTCAACCATGCCGCATAAAGTAAACCCGATTGACTTCGAAAACTCTGAAGGTAACTTGGGTCTTGCCAATGCTGTACTTGCACACCTTGGGGAAAAACTGCCAATTTCTCGCTGGCAGCGTGACCTGACTGACTCTACTGTGCTGCGTAACATGGGTGTTGGTTTTGCACAAAGCTTAATTGCTTTCGAAGCATGTGCTAAAGGGATCGGCAAACTTGAACTCAATGCTGCGCGCATTAACGAAGACTTAGACAATGCGCAAGAAGTGTTGGCTGAACCGATTCAAACTGTAATGCGTCGTTACAACGTTGAAAAACCATACGAAAAATTAAAAGCTCTGACTCGTGGTCAGGCCATGACTCGCGACATGATGGTTGATTTCGTAAACGGTAACGAGTTAGAAGCTGTTCCAGCTGCTGATCGTGCGCGTCTAGCTGAAATGACACCTGCTTCTTATACAGGTAATGCTGCTGAACAGGCCAAACAAGTGGCTGAGCTGATTGCTAAAATCTAATTTAAAATAAGACCAAAAGGCGAAGCTCAGGCTTCGCCTTTTTATTTATAATGTGTTTTATTCTAAAAACGATATTTCATCATAACGACATGATTGAGCAGCGACTTTCCGCCAAGCATTATGCGAGCCTGGGTATTTTAATTCTGGCGATTCTGCTTGCCAGTATTCGTCCTTTAGAACTGGAAGCGTATCTCTTGCATCAGGCAGGTACAGCTTTCATGCTTATCATGCTGCTGGTCTGTCTGTATAAAATTGGGCTGAATTTTTTAAGTTTTAATTTATATATCCTTTTCCTGATTGTTCATGTGATTGCTGCGCATTATCTGTATTCTTATGTGCCTTATAACCAATGGATCGAACAGATTTTTGGCTTTAATCTGAATGAAGCGATGCACTGGTCACGCAATATGTTTGACCGTTTTGTCCATCTGGCCTACGGATTATTACTTTATCCAATTTTCTATCGCCTGTTTCAGGTCTGGTTGCCGCAGCAAAGACCTGTGGTCATTTTCCTGCTGGTGATTCAGTTTGTGGTGGCCAGTAGCATGCTCTATGAATGGCTGGAATGGCTGATTGCCATTGGTTTATCTCCTGAGGAAGCTGAAAACTATAATGGACAACAAGGTGATATGTGGGATGCGCACAAAGACATCTTGCTTGCTACGATTGGCGCGGCGATAACAGGCGGTCTGCAGTTGATACCGAAAAATCAAAAAAACTCACCGAAGTGAGCTTTTAAAATCAGAAACTAATAGCTGAATTAAAGTTTTGGATCACGCATTTAATTACATTCATTTTTTTCAATTATGAATGCGGGCAATATCGCATCCAATCATCTTTCATTTTTTGCAGTTCATTACCCGTCAACATCTCACTGTAATAAATGAAATAGGTTGTATCAGGATATTCAATCTCATGACGGAACATCATGCCACGTAGTGATACAGATAACTCTTCAGGAAAATCATCCTCTAAATAAAGTTCTTCAAATTCATAATTAAAGTAACAATTTTGCGTTGCAAGATATGCTTCAGCTATAGCCATGTTTCTGCTCTAACAATAAAATATGCTTTATTTTATCTGATTAGTTTCAGTGATGGTTTACATTTCATTCGGTTCAACCCATTGAATAAACTTAGATTCTGAAAAATGTGGATATTTGAATTTATCTAGATATTCAAAGCAGGCCTTTTGGCCTTGAGGAATTTTATCCAGATGCTTATCGAAGAATAAATGCCGACTATATTGAGCGCCATCAAAGCGAATACTCACACGTTCAAATTCGTTACCACCTCGAACTTTATGCATCTGATAAAACTGCACAACACCACATTCCTTCGATGGAATAACAGGTGGATCATTGGGCTTTAGAAAGCTATACAGCAGAAAGATACAAACGCCGGGTAGAAAACTCAGCCAAAACAAAACCTTCTTAGAATCATCCTGAGTTAATTTTGCTTCAGAATAAAGCATACATAACATCGGAATAAATACGATACTAAAAAACCCAAGCAACAAAATAAACGTGAGCATATGAGCCTAGACTCAATCAAAGTGCTTCACTTATATCATAATAGTATGATTTCAAAAAAAAAAGCCCACCGCAGTGAGCTTTAAAATTCATTCAAGATCAACTGAATTAAAGTTTTGGATCACGCATTTGCACCAAATTTGCATTGGCTTTACTTAAGCTTTCCATAACTTTATTCATGACAGTAGGTACCAGTGAATCAGCAATTTGTGCGGCTTGCAGACCCAGCTTTTCGCCCAAAGTTGGTTTCTTGCGGGTCTGGATGGAATAGATATCATGTTGGGGCAACAAGTTGAGCAGATATTCATCTGAGGTTTGCAGTTTATCCACCAGATTTAGATCCAGCGCATCCCGACCATACCAATGCTCACCGGTGGCCACTTTTTCTATATTCAGCTGCGGACGATACTTTTCAACGAAATGTTTGAATAAAGCATGGGTTTGCTGTAATTCTTCTTCAAACTTAGCCTTACCCTCTTCAGTATTTTCACCAAACATGGTCACGGTACGTTTGTACTGACCTGCGGTATAGAGTTCAAAGTCAATTTTATTGTCTTTCAGCAGACGGTTAAAATTAGGTACTTGAGCAACTACACCAATTGAACCGACAATCGCGAATGGTGCAGAAATAATCTCATTGGCGATACATGCCATCATATAACCGCCACTAGCGGCTACTTTATCGACACAAATGGTCAGATGAAAACCCGCCTCACGTAAACGTACCAGTTGAGCTGCGGCAAGTCCATAACCATGAACCATGCCGCCCGGACTTTCCAGACGCACCACAACACGGTCACGGCCGGCTTTAGCTGTAGCCAGAATCAAAGTGATTTCTTCACGCAAGCCTTCTACTGCAGAAGCCGCCATATCGCCCTTAAAATCGAGTACATAGATTTTTTGATTGGTTTTCTTACGCGCACGCGCTTCTTTTGACAGTTGTTGCGATAACTGTAAAAGTTCCAGTTTAGAGCCAGTAGTTTGCGCTATTTTTTTTCGTTGTTCATTGATACGCGCATTTAAATGACTGACACGGATTTCAGCGGGCAGTTTCGGACTATGAAATAACATAAAAAATCTATTCTCTATTTAATTCGGCTTATATCCTTAGATTAGGTCAATTCTGATTTTTTCAACAGCATTTATTGATCTTGTTGCCAAGCATGTCCACGACGAATCAATAATTTATATTGATTCATAATTTCATTGATCGCGAACAAACGAAAATACCAAATAAATAAAAGTGTATAGATTACAGCTATAATCGAAGCATTCATTGGCCACCAGGTTAATATAATAAAACCTCGATGACTTGTCCCCGAAGGGGTCATCAATGAATATACCGCAATAAAAAAAATGATCGTAATAAGCACAAAGAAGTATTCACCAAAACGCGTATGCATTAATGGTTTCTTGCCCTTCTCTTGTGCTTTTAGATAACGATGAAATTTAAATTGAGCATGTGCTGTAATATAAACACGCCATTTTTGTTTAACTTCAATATTATATTTTTGATGCTTTAACATATAAAAAATCACAAAGCCCAAGAAAGTATTCACGATCACAAACACGTCATAGAGCCAACGATGATAGTTGGTCATTCCCTGACTTTGTGAAGTAATGAACAAGCCTTCATAAGGGACAATCAAGGCTAATATGATACTAAACAGCACCATCACTAAACCAAAATATTGATGAGTATATACTGTGCCGAATAGGCTTCGAAACATATCTTTCATCGCGATTTGCGTCAGTTTAGCTTTTTCTTTAAATTCAGGTGTCTGTTGCATTATCATTATAAATCTTAAAAAACTTATAGAACATAACAAAAAACAGAACCCTAAGATTCTGTTTTAAAAGATTTATTTTTAAAATCGCATTAACCAAAACGCCCTGTAATATAAGCTTCAGTCAATTGATGGTCTGGTTGGGTAAAGACTTTCTCGGTCGCATTCACCTCAATTAAATCACCCAGATGGAAATACGCAGTACGGTCAGATACACGCGCTGCCTGTTGCATGGAGTGGGTTACAATCGCAATGGTATATTGAGTCGAAAGCTCCGAAATCAGCTCTTCCACTTTGGCAGTTGCAATCGGATCAAGGGCTGAACACGGTTCATCCATTAGGATCACTTCCGGGCTGACTGCAATTGTACGCGCGATACACAGACGTTGCTGCTGACCACCTGACAAACCTGTTCCTGGTTGATTCAAACGATCTTTCACTTCTTCCCACAAACCGGCTTTGCGCAAGCTACCTTCGACAATTTCTTCAAGATCGTACTTGTCACGCGCCAAACCATGCAGCTTCGGACCATAGGAGACATTATCGAAGATTGATTTCGGAAATGGGTTCGGCTTCTGGAACACCATCCCGACTTGAGCACGTAGCAAGACCACATCCAGGTTTGGATCATAAATATCCTGATTGTCCAGCATCACTTTACCGGTCACACGGCAGCTATCAATGGTATCGTTCATGCGGTTTAAGGTACGCAAAAAGGTCGATTTACCACAGCCTGATGGCCCAATAAAAGCAATCACTTCATTTTCATAAATGTTCAGGTCAATGCCTTTAATCGCTTCCGCTTCACCATAGTACACATGCACATCAGAAGTACTAAGTTTCACATTCGTCGACTTCGCATCTTTTTTGCTGCTGCTTTGCGTATCGAACTGGGAAACAAACGGAGTTGCTGGCTTTTGAGTCGCCTCATCCGAGGTGAATTGTGTCTGTTGTGGATTCACGATTTGATCCTTTTTTAAGGAATTTTGAATAACAGTTGTGTTCATGATTCTGCCCCTATTACCAACGGACTTCAAATTTCTTACGTAACCAGATGGCCAAGCTGTTCAAGCTGATCATCATGGCCAGAAGTACAATAATTGCTGCTGCGGTACGCCCTTCAAAGAAGTTACGCAATTCATTGCCTTGCCATAAGAAAATCTGTACAGGTAAAGCCGTTGATTGGTCAAATGGTGTGGCTGGAACGCTGGCAACAAAAGCACTCATCCCGATTAATAACAATGGTGCAGTTTCACCCAAAGCCTGTGCAACCCCGATAATTGCACCCGTCAAAATACCCGGTAAAGCCAAAGGCAAGACATGATGGAATACTGTCTGGATGCGGGAAGCACCCAAGCCCAACGCTGCCTGACGAATCGAAGGTGGAACCGCTTTAAGTGATGCACGTGTGGTGATGATCACAGTCGGCAAAGTCATCAGACTCAGAACTAAACCACCCACCAAAGGTGCCGATAGTGGCATATGCATCCAGCCAATAAAGATCGCGGCACCCAGCAAACCAAACACAATCGATGGCACTGCTGCCAGGTTGTTGATGTTGACTTCGACAATATCGGTAATCCAGTTTTTCGGCGCAAACTCTTCCAGATAGATCGCAGATGCCACCCCAATTGGAATCGAGATAAAGATCACGATCATCATCATGAACAGTGAGCCCATGAAAGCGCCTGCCAGACCTGACGTTGCCGGTGAACTACGCGAGTCAGGGCTGGTAAAAATATTCGTATTGAAACTGTTTTCGATTACACCTGAGGCTTTCATCTCGTCCGCCACCTGGCGTACTTCAGGACTGAGTTGTTGCTGTTCTGCTGGTAACGAACGATCAATATTACCCGCCAGCCAGACATCGACATTGGCATCTGCCAGAATTTTAACCTCTGTGCTTTGACCGACCAGACTTGGATCATTCATGACCATGTCACGTAAGCGATAAGCCTCAGAACTGGTATATAAATAACCCAGTTCATCACGCTGACTTTCCAGCTTGCTGTCTCTGGCGATCATGCCGTTGATGATCAGTGCATCCCAGTCCACCATGCCGACATCCATTTGCCAGGCAATCATACGCTCTTCAAACTGCGCCGGAGACTCTCCCGCAGCTGGCTTGGGTTTTGGACCAATCTCTACAATGGCCGGATCGAAATGAATCGGCAAACTCATGCTGCTTTGCCAGAAGGCAGGCAAACCTTTGGATAAAATACTGCCGAAGAGCAATACCACAAAGAACAGACCGGCCAATACCGCAGAGAAACCAAATAGACGGAATGTTTTTTCTTTACGATGACGTCGCCCCAAAGAGCTTTGAATGGTCTTCTTACGCTTTTCACGCAGCTCGGCAGCGACGGATGGATCAACACGCTGATCCACAGGCGTTGTATTTGAAGTACTCATTAGTCGTATTGCTCACGATATTTACGCACGATGATCAGTGCAACAATGTTCAAACCTAGGGTAATCACAAATAAGGTCAGTCCCAGGGCAAAGGCCACCAGTGCTTGCGGACTGGCAAAGTCGGTATCACCTGTTAATTGATTGACGATGGTAATGGTGACCGTAGATACGGCTTCAAGTGGATTGGCATGCAGCTGCGGACTGTTCCCCGCTGCAAGTACCACGATCATGGTTTCACCAATCGCACGGGATGCTGCCAACAGGAAAGCACCAATAATACCCGGCAAAGCTGCAGGTAAAACCACCTGACGGATCGTTTCAGATTTGGTTGCACCTAGCCCCAGAGAACCATCACGTAAGGCACGTGGCACCTGGGTAATAATGTCATCGGATAGAGAAGATACGAATGGAATAATCATGATACCCATCACCAGACCCGCGGTCAGCGCACTGGTGGCATTAATTTCGAGTCCGACCATGGCACCCATGGCTTTAAGAAATGGACCGATGATCATCAAGGCAAAGACACCATAAACAATCGTAGGAATACCCGCCAACACTTCAATGGTCGGTTTTGCCCAAGAGCGGAAGCGCGGTGATGCATATTCTGCCAGATAGATCGCAATCATCAGACCGACCGGTACCGCGACCAAAAGTGCGATCGCACTGACCATGAGCGTACCCCACAGCAGTGGCAATAAACCGTAACTGCCCTCGGCACTGCCAGAAGTGCTAAACCCCGGGTTCCATTCGGTACCAAAGAAGAAATCCAGTGGACTGACGAAGCTGAAGAAGCGCATCGCCTCACCAAACATCGACATGACAATCCCGAGCGTGGTCAGAATTGCCACGCCCGAACACAATGCCAAGCCGATATTCATCATTTTCTCGACTTGGTTACGTGCGCGGAATTCCTGGCTAATACGTTTTTTGGCCCAGACCAGACCTGCCAGTGCAGCCGAAATCACCACTGCCAATTTGGCAAAAGTCCCAATGGTCGAAAATTTAGCTAACTGTTCTGCTGCGGCCAGTTCATAGGCTGCAGGTGTATCACTGACACCGAAACCTGAGGCAAGTGCCTGAACGCGATCAACAACAACGCCCAGACTTGCCGGATCCAGATTGGCCGAAATATCCTGCGGCAAATGGTTGAGTACCACTTGCTCCAGAAAACTTGGCTCAACCATATTCCAAACAATCAAAATTAAAAACGCAGGGATACCACACCACAGTGCAACCAGTGCACCATAATATCCGGGACGCGAGTGTAAGTTTGCAGAATTGCTTCCCTTACCTGCTAAATTACGGCTTTTACTTAATCCGATTTGATAGGCTATGGCCATAATCGCCAATAACACACCTATAAGTAGCAGATTCATGTATTCTCCACTGTTTTCTCAATTTTCATGGTTTGAAAAAACTTGTTTATCGCAAAAAGCCGATGGTAGGTTGACCCTACCACCAGCGATTTCAAAATCATCGATTATTTTACAATGACCGCTTTACCAGCCTTGAAATTTGCAAGGACTGCTGCGCGTTCTTTATCAGACATTGAAATCAGACCTGCTTTTTCCAGCTTAGAGCCCTTACCTGATACCTTCTTGTTCAGGAAGTATTCAGTGAACTGTGGTAAGCCTTTGATCGATTTCAAGTGTTCGCCTTTCACGTAGAAGAACAATGGACGTGATACCGGATAAGCACCATTCAAAATCGTTTTTTCAGAAGGTGCTACATTGTTCACAGTTGCAACACGTAAGCGGTCACGGTTCTGGTCATAGAAGCCCAGACCAAACACCCCGACTGCACTTGGAGAAGTTTTCAAACGTGCCAGTGTTTCGGTATAGTCGCCTGCAATTTCAACTACACGGCCATCTTTACGGAATGTGGTACAGGCTTTTTTCTTGGCATCTTTGTCTAGAGACTTAATTGCAGCATACGATTCACAACCTGCATCCACCATTTTCTCCTGGAACACTTCGCGCGTGCCATGATTCGAAGCAGGAATCACCAGCGTGATCGGCTCATTCGGAAGTGCTTTGTCAATTTGGTTCCAGCGTGTATACGGATTGGCGACCATTTTGCCATTTGATGGAAGTTGTGCAGCAAGTGCAGCAAAGACATGCTGTGGACGCAACTTATAAGCCGCTTTATTGGCATTTGAAGCAAATACGATACCGTCATAACCGATTTTGATTTCTAATACTTGGTTAACGCCGTTCTTTTTACATTCAGCCAGCTCGGTAGATTTGATTTGACGCGAAGAATTCGCGATATCAATGGTGTTATCACCCACGCCATTACAGAACTGCTTCAAACCGCCTGACGAACCGCCAGAACCGACAACTGGTGTTTTAAACTGTGGAAAAGTATTACCGAATTCTTCCGCCACGATACTGGCATATGGAAGTACAGTTGAAGAACCTGCAATTTGAATCGTGTCACGAGCTGCATGTGCAGTCGTTACAGCAGCTGCCCCTGTTAATGCCAATGCTAAAGCTATATTTGTAAAGCGCATTCTAGTATCTCTCTCATTTATACAATTTGGAGTACGCCACTTTTTATTCAGTTTTGTACTTCTTTCGATACCTACATTTTGATTTTAGAATATGACAGATAAGTTACAGCTTTATTACGATTTAGTGATTTTTAATCTAGCAGTTTTTTCTTGATTAAATTTTTATGGATTTCAATGATTAAGTTCTTTTTGTCATTCACTTCAATAAAAAATTTTAGACCAATGACATGTAACAATTTTTATAAACCTGAACTCAGGATAAATCCTGCTCCCTAGCATTACATAATTAGATGACGATTTTATAACAGCTTAAAATAAGTACAGATATTCGGTATTTTTCTGATGAATCTACCTATAGAATTGATCATTCTATGACTCAAAAATAAAAAAAAGGAGATCATTTCGATCTCCTTTTTTCACACCACCATCACTTATGCAATGGGTGGCGTATAAGTACCATCAGCAATTGAATCTTTGATACGATCCGCTTCTGCAAGCACCAGTGCCAGCAAGTTCTTCACGTTATCCAGCGTTGCAACCGGGCTTAAAGTCGTCATTTTCAAGGATTGAACCTGAGCGACTTTCGTCACACCAATATTCGCTTCACCACGTGCAAACAGCTCATCTGCCACGTTCTGGTTCAGTGTATCTAAAAGTTCAACCGGATAGCCCGCTGGAACCACACGGAACAGTACCGAGGCAAATTGCGGCTCAAGCAGAAGCTCCAGACCATCAGTCACTTTAATATAATCTGCCACATCACGCGTCAAACCAACACCGTGATCGATCATTGAACCATAAAGCTCTTCGCCTAATGCTTCAACCGTCATCCACAATTTCAACGCATCAAAACGACGCGTGGTTTGTAGTGACTTCGATACCAGGTTCGGCACACCATGTTCTTCATCATAGGCAGAGTTCAAGTACTCCGCTTCATAATGCATGAAACGATAGTTTGCTTCGTCTTTCAGCAAGAACGCGCCACACGAAATGGTCTGGAAATAATGCTTATGGAAATCGAGCGTAATCGAATCAGACAGCTCGATACCATCTAACATATCGCGATGATCGTTAGACAGAATTAAAGCACCACCCCAAGCTGCATCGATGTGCATCCACGCGCCATATTGGTTGGTGATTTCACGGACTTTCTTCAGTGGATCGATTGCACCTGCATCGGTAGTACCCGCAGTTGCCACCACACATGCCACGATTTTGCCTTCGTTTTGAAGGTGTGCCATGGTTTTTTCCAGTGCGTCCATGTCCATGCGCGCATTTTCATCGACAGGAACAGTCACCACTGACTGGAAACCCATGCCCATCATCGCCATGTTCTTTTGCACAGAGAAATGTGCATTTTCAGAACAGATGACTTTGACATTACGCATCGCATCCGCAGGAATACCATCACGTTGAACCGACCACGGCTTACCGTTTTCGTCTTTCCAGTTTTTCGCGATGCAAGCATCACGTGCCAGCAGTACGCCCATCAGGTTAGACTGTGTACCACCAGAGGTGAATACGCCTGCCTGACCTGCGCCATAGCCTACTTTTTGACGTAACCAATCGATTAACTGAACTTCCATCAATGAACCGGCCGGGCTTTGATCCCATGAGTCCATTGACTGGTTGGTTGCGTTAATCAGTACTTCCGCAATCTGGCTGGTCACCATGGTTGGACAATGCAAATGCGCAAGCGAATGCGGATGATGAACTTTTAAACTTTTATTCAGAAAAAGTTCAACCATACGCTCTAAAGATTTCTCTACACCCAACCCCTGTTTAGAAGGATTAAACGCAATCGCGCTGCGCAGCTCGTTAATGCTGCCACCCGTGTACATTTTGTCATTTTGCAACCATGCTGCAACCGCTTTGGTCGCTTGATCCATGGCTGACTGGTAGTCAGCGATGGATGCAGCATCATTACAAAGTAAAGCTTTACGATGTTCTGCAAAATCTACCATGAATTATGCGCCTCGAACTGCAACAAGAGCTTCAGCAACTGCTTTCTTAAAGCGAGCAATCACTTCAACACATTCGTCATGCGTGATGATCAATGGGCAAAGTAAACGAATTACCGTACCGTTACGACCACCTTTCTCAAGCAATAATTTATTGTTGAAACATGCCGTCTGGATCGCTGCTGCCAATTGACCATCAGCAGGTAAAGAACCCATGTGATCTGCCTTTTGGCGCTCGTCCACAATTTCAACACCAATCATCAAACCGCGACCGCGCACGTTACCAATACATGGGAATTCGGCAGCTAATTTTTTAATCTCAGCTTGCAGGAAATCACCGCGTTCTTGGGCATTTTGCGCTAGGTTTTGTTCTTTAATGGTATTGATCGTTGCAAGACCTGTACCCATTGCCAACTGGTTACCACGGAACGTACCGGTATGACCTGCTGGCTGCCAAGCATCAAACTTACGTTTAATACCGAGTACTGCGAGCGGCAAGCTACCACCAACAGCTTTAGACATCACCACCACATCAGGTTCGATGCCCGCATGTTCAAAGGCAAACATTTTACCTGAACGTGCAAAGCCCGCTTGAACTTCATCAAGAATCAACACGATGTTGTGCTTTTCAGTCACTTCACGGATTTTCTTCAACCATTTCACAGGTGCAGTTACCACACCGCCTTCCCCTTGAATTGCTTCAAGAATCACAGCTGCCGGTTTAGTCACGCCGCTTTCTACATCTTCAATGAAGTTTTCAAAGAAATACGTTAAAGCGTCAACACCCGCTTCACCACCAAGACCCAATGGGCAACGGTATTCATGCGGATACGGCATGAATTGAACGCCTGGCATCAAACCGTTAACTGCGTTTTTCGCAGACAGGTTACCGGTCATGGCCAATGCACCATGCGTCATACCGTGATAGCCACCAGAGAAGCTGATCACCGAGCTACGACCGGTAAAGGTTTTCGCAAGTTTGATGGCTGCTTCTGTTGCATCTGCACCGGATGGGCCACAGAACTGCAAGCAGTATTCTTCTTGACCACCTGGAAGATAAGAAAGAAGTGCTTCAGTAAAAGCATCTTTTAAAGGCGTAGTTAAATCCAGTGTATGCAATGGCAAGCCGCTTGCAATTGTATCCTGGATACTTTGAATGACTGCAGGATGATTATGGCCCAATGCCAACGTCCCTGCCCCAGCTAAACAATCAAGGTACTCAGTACCTTCAACATCGGTAACCCAGCAACCTTGTGCTTTTGCTATCGCTAACGGTAATTTACGTGGATAACTACGCACATTCGATTCCATCTGACTTTGGCGAGTCAAGTAGTATTCGTTTGTGGAATTGGTGGCAGGGTTTACAGAAGTAACGCTCATATCGAATTACCATCTCTGATATGGGTGAAAGAAATAAGTCTGGTGACGTTTGGTCCTTTGACTCGGCGCTTTATAAAGAGGTTCTAGCTAGCAGTTTGTATTTAAATAACTAGGAGGCGGATGATACCGAATTTTTCAGGAAAATAAACAACTTTCAGTCGCATTTTGTCCTAATCTTTATCGAAAAAAAACATCACACCAACCTATAGCCTGAATGATCATCTTACAGTGTGACAGCAGAAAGAAAAGCGGGTTCTTTTATGCTTTTTTGTAGCACAGCTAACATTCAGGCAAAAAAGCTTAAAATCCACCATTAAGTACTTAATTATTAACGATAAACATAAATCAAGTAAGAGTGTAAAATGAAAGAAAATTTAACACTCTTACCACAAATATTTCGTAAAAAGATCACAATTGAGATTTAATATTTTAACAACGGCTTAGATGGCCAATTTTAAGAAAAACAGGACAATTTCATGCGTCTCTTAGCACTTACCAGTTTTATCCTTGCATCTACCTTGGCCACAGGCGCATTTGCAGCTCCGGCCGAATCGCTGAATTACAATGTTGTGAATCTTTCAGCAGAGGCCAGTCGTGAAATCTCGAATGATGAAATGCATGCCGTGCTTTATATTGAAAAATCCAACAAACAGCCAGCTGAATTGGCTACACAAATTAACCAGCTAATGAATCAGGCCATTGCCACAGCGCGCAAATATCCAACTGTGAAAATCGAGACGGGCGCACAAAGCACTTACCCTATTTATGACAATGATAACCGCAAATTGAAAGAATGGCGTGGACGTGCCCAGATTCGTCTGGAATCGAAAAATTTTAAAGCAGCGTCTCAACTGATTGCTGAATTACAACAGCACTTCCAGACCCAGTCGATTAACTTCAAAGTTTCAGACGAAAAGCGCAAAAAAGTCGAAAATGAGCTGATGATTGAAGCCTCTAAAAACTTCCAGCAACGCGCACAGGCACTGACTCAAGCCTGGAACAAACCGAGTTATCAACTGGTAAACTTAAATCTGAATACCAATAACTATTCACCACAACCTGTACCGCGTATGGCCATGATGAAAGCTGCATCGGCGGATATGGCTGTTCCAGAGCAGGAAGTTGCTGCGGGTGAATCGCAAATGACGGTGAGTGCCAATGGTGCGATTCAGTTTAAATAAGATTTCATCATATTATTCGGATTTTTAAGAACCACCCTTTTGGGTGGTTTTCTATCATTTGAATATTCTTTAATAATCAAGGCTACAAATTCATACAAACTCAGGTAGGAATTGAGGTTTGACCGGTTTAGAGTAACGGACATTTGTACCAATCCTCTCTGCTCATGTCTCTTGACCAACTGAATCTTTACCTGTTTCATATCCTAAATGTACCTGAACACGCCTCGATCTGGATGATCCAATATGCCTCCCTGATTGCGCATGATCTGGTTTATCTCTTTCTGCTGATTTTTGCTATTGCCTGGTTCCGTGGCAGTTATGAAGTAAAAACTGGCATTATCAAGGCATTTATTTTTACAGCAATTACCTTGTCGATCAGCGAGGTATTGTCCGCGATCCTGAATACCCCACGTCCGTTTGTAATAGATATTGGTCGCACCCTGATCGAACATGCACCTACAGGTTCTTTTCCCAGCAATCATATGAGTATTTTTAGTGGGATTGCCCTATCTTGTTATTTTTCATCACAACGTGATTTGGGAAGAATTCTAATCTGGACAGCTTGGCTAGTAGCTTGGTCACGTGTTTATGTCGGTGTGCATTTTCCGATGGATATGCTGGGTGCATTCCTGATTGCAATAACAGTAAATTTAGCTGGATTACCATTGTGGTGGAAATATCAGGATAAACTCATGCAGTTTATTTTAACTATTCATCAGTCACTGTTTGCGCCATTAATCCGGATGGGCTGGATTAAATAAATCGCATTAAGATGTCATAAAAAATCCCGCTCGAAAGCGGGATTTTTTATGATTGAAATTTAAATCTGAATGACTTAGTAAATCGCCATATGATTGCGGTGAATCATCTCGAGTGAACGTGCTTCACCTAGAACCTGATGCACTTTATCAGAAGCCAGACCACGTACAATATCTGCCGAACGCGAACTAAAGTTAACACGACCGACTGCAATTCGGTGACCTTGTGTATCCACACATTCCACCACATCACCGCGCTCAAAATGTCCTTCAACCGCTTTGACGCCGACAGGCAACAAGCTACGATGATTGTCTTTAATGGCCTTTACCGCACCATCATCAATTACCAAACGACCTGCCGTTTGCAGGTGTGCTGCCAACCATTGCTGATGCGCGGTCATCCGATCTTTGTCAGTCACAAACAAGGTTCCTAACAATTCACCAGACATCAGACGAGATAGCACAGCATCACTATCACCGCTTGCAATTAAGGTCGGACAACCGGACTTTGCCGCCAGTCGTGCAGCACGAACTTTGGTCAGCATGCCGCCGCGACCAAATTTACCACCACCACCGGCCATCTCAAACAGGCTCTCATCCATCGCACGTACCGTATGGAACAGTTTGGCATCTGGATTCGAGCGTGGATCTGAGTCAAACATACCTTCCTGATCGGTTAAGATAATCAGAAGATCGGCATGCACCTGACCTGCCACCATGGCAGCCAGCGTGTCGTTATCACCAAAGCGGATTTCATCGGTAGAAACGGTATCATTTTCATTAATCACCGGAATCACGCGCCAGTCAATCAGGTTCTGCAAAGCATCACATGAATTGAGATAGCGGCGGCGATCTGCCAGATCATCATGGGTCAATAATACCTGCGCCGTTCGAATCTGGTGTTTCTCCAGTACGCTTGACCAGGTATGAATCAGGCCCATCTGACCAATGGCAGCACAAGCCTGAAGACTGGGTAGATCGGTGGGTCGATTCTCAAGTTTCATTCGCACCATACCTTCAGCCACAGCACCGGAAGACACCAGAATAATCTCGTGTCCTGCATTGTGTAGATCTGCGATTTGTCCCGCCCAGTGCGAGATGGCATCTAAATCTAAACCTTGTCCGTTTGCTGTGAGTAAAGATGATCCGATTTTAACAACGATTCGTTTACAACCCTTGAGCTGACGCTGCCCATCTACCACTTCTATCATCTTGTCCTCAGACTCTTCTCTCAGAGATTAGCGTACGTAGTACACTTCCACATCACTATCATCATCGCCATCTTCATCATCTTCATCGTCGCCCAGAATACCGGCAAGACGTTGCTGACGACGCATCTCACGATACGCTTCTTTTGCAGCGATGGTTTGTTCACGTGTTTCAGCTTCAAGCTGATCACGGAATGCTTTCATTTCTGCTGCATATTCTTGATCTTCAGCTTCGCGTTCACGCTGCTCTTCGATCTGATCCATCAGGTAGTAAACCACGTCTTTGGTACCTTCAGCGGTTAAGCCAGAAGTTTCAAAAACCGGGCCTTCCCACTGCAATTCTTCAAGAATATGAGTACACCATTCTTCACGTGTTTCTTCAGCCAATTGGTCGACTTTATTCAGCACCAATACGATCGGCAGTTTTGAAAGTGTTGGGGAGAAATTTTCTAACTCTTTCATAATTGCTTTAGCATTATGTGCCGGATCTGAGCCATCAATCGGTTGTACATCAACGATGTGTAACAAGATACGGGTACGTGCCAGATGCTTCAGGAAGCGAATCCCCAGACCTGCACCTTCAGATGCACCTTCAATCAGACCCGGAATATCGGCCATCACGAATGAACGGTGACTATCGGCATCGACCACACCCAGGTTTGGCACCATGGTGGTAAATGGATAATCTGCCACTTTTGGTTTTGCCGCCGATACTGCACGAATGAAGGTTGATTTACCCGCATTTGGCATACCCAGCAAGCCCACATCTGCCAGAACTTTAAGCTCCAGACGGATTTCACGGAATTCGCCTTTTTGACCATGCGTACACTTACGTGGTGAACGGTTGGTCGATGATTTAAAGTGCGTATTTCCTAAACCACCGTCACCGCCTGCTGCCACTTTCACGCGTTGACCATCTTCGATCAAATCGCCAATAATGTCGCCAGACTCAACATCTACAATTGTTGTTCCGACTGGAACTTTTAATACGGTGTCTTCACCGCCACGACCAGCACAGTTCGCCCCACGGCCATTTTTTGCTCGTTCTGCACGGAATTTACGTGTATAACGATAATCAACTAGCGTACTGGTGTTGTCGTCAGCCTGTATATAAATACTGCCACCACGACCACCATCACCACCATCTGGACCACCAAATGGCACGAATTTTTCACGGCGAAAACTGGCTACGCCATTGCCACCGTCGCCAGCCTCTACGGTAATGACTGCTTCATCAACAAAGCGCATATTGCCAATCCTCTAAAAACTTTAAAACCCCATATTCTGCCATATTTTAAAGAATTTCTCGACTATATTTATATGCTATTCCATGAAGATCGCTTATTTAATCCTGTCATGTTATTGAACAGCCATTAATTTTTGATAAGTTTCAAAACTAAGCTCTATGCTTTTGTTTTAATATACTTTTTAATGATCACTTGATTGTTTTTAATTATTTCTGCTTTGTCGTGCAACTGCCTATAGTGCAGGCAATGTTAAAAGAGTCGGGCCTATGAGCAATTCAGAAAGGAAATCTGTCAGTCCATTGTCATCACAATTTGTATTATTGATGGCAATGGCATGTGGCTTATGTGCAGGCTCTGCCTATTTTAACCAGCCTCTGATCTATTCAATCGAGAAAAGTCTGGGCATTAGTACCAGTCAGGCCGGTTTTGCCGTGGTGATTGCACAGATTGGTTATGTCCTCGGCTTAATGCTTTTGGTTCCTTTGGGAGACTTTCTGAATAAACGCAAACTGATCGTTAACCTGATGGTCTTTGCAGCCATTTCGCAGATATTGCTTTCATTCAGTACGACTTTATCAATGTTATATCTGTTTACCTTGTGTGCCACCTTTGGCGCAATCTCGGCGCAGATCTTAATTCCTTTTGCATCGACCATTAGCCCACCTGAATCCAGCGCTGCTACAGTGGGTAAGCTGATGAGTGGGTTGGTGATGGGAATTATTCTGTCACGTACCTTTGCCGGCTTTGTTTCCACTTACTGGTCTTGGGAAGGTGTGTATTTATCCAGCGGTGTGATCACCTTGCTCTTTGCAGCACTCATGTGGAAAAAACTACCCGATACTCAAGCTCAGGCAGGCTTAACTATTGGTGACATTTACCGCTCTTTGTTTAGCCTTGCAGGTCAGAATCCACATTTAATCCGGCGTGCCTGTGCGGGTGCCTTGGGTTTTGGAATTTTATCGATGATCTTTACCTCGATGACTTTTGTATTAGGCAATGCACCTTATTATTTCACCGATTTCGAAATTGGGTTATTTGGCTTACTGGGCGTGATCGGGATTTATTCATCAAGCTGGTCAGGCAAAACCGTAGGACAAGGTAGAGAAAATCTGGTCGCCAAGCTATGCATTGTCCTGATGTTCGGCTCTACACTGCCCTTATATTTTGCCCAGCACAATATTGTAATCTATGCGATTGGTGTGCTGATGGCCTACTTTGGTCTGACAGCCTTCCATGTTTTGAATCAGAATCTGGTTTATCGGATTGATCTTAAATCGCGTTCACGTATTAATGCAGTCTATATGACGATTTACTTTAGTGGTGCCGCTTTAGGTTCGCTTGGTGCAGTCTATGCCTGGGAGCAGTTTGAATGGATCGGTTGCGTGATCCTTGGCTTTATTTTCTCGATTGGAATTTTACTGATTGATCGCTTGGATTTTAAGAAAATGCAAAATGCTTGATTCACAAAGGAATAAATCGATCAGTTTATTCCTTTTGGTAAAGTACATACTTCATTAACTCTGTTCTAAGATTAGAATTTTGTTCTCGATGAATACTACCTAATTGAGGTGTAATATTCGCGATATGTTCCAAATTTTCACTACCAACCAGTGCGTTATATCTTACATAGTTAAGCAAACATTGATTTTGAAATCTCCTAATTTGGTCTTTTAATTCTCCATCAGATATTGCTTTACCTAAAAATTTAAAAGCATCTTCTTGCTCATTAAATATAGATATAAATTTTTTATTCAATATTTTTATACTTTCATTTCGATCAGGTTTATAAATTAAATAATTACATATTTGATTACTAAGATGCTCAAGCTCAACAAGTTGAATAACTAGTCCTTTACAATAATTAGCAATTACTTCTACCCCTTTCTGCTCTCGCCAACTGGTATAGGTCATTAATATTGCAAGCGGTGCAAAGATCGTTGCTGACCAAAGCAAGAGATTGGTCGCTAAAGCAATATCAACATCTAAAAGTTTGAAGATTGCATAAATCGCAATGCATAAAACTAAAATGATTGCATACACTGCCAGTAAAGTAGCCAACAGATTTTCTGACTTTTTCATCTCTTGCTACCCCAAAAGCAATTTAGCTTCTATTTGGCAACACGTTGTTTATTTTCTAAAATTTCTGGTAAACCATGTTCAATCCAGTGAATCATTTGCATCACTTTATCTGCAGCTTGTGAACCGATAATGGTCAACTGATATTCCACTTTTGGTGGCACAACCGGATAAACCGTTCTGAGCACAAAACCATCTTGTTCCAGCACTTTTAAAGTCTGGGAGAGCATCTTTTCACTCACCCCTTCAATCCGTTGTTTCAGTTCACTAAAACGATGCACACCTTCACTCAGGCAACGCAACACCAAGACCGACCATTTATTGGCAAGATGTTCCAATATTTCACGTGATGGACATTCAGTTGATAAAACCTGCCCTAGTAACGGACTAATTGCATAATTTGTCATAAATCTATCTCGGGATTTTATTACTTACTGATTTTAATATACTTACTCTTTGTAAGCTAACAGATTAATATTTCGTCAGCAAGCTGATTTACATTTCGTGATTGAATCGAATCCACCCGACTTCAATAAAAAATAAGTATAAAAAAAGAGCCTCCATAGAGACTCTTTTTTAAACTACATCAACAAATTATGCATTTGTTTCTGCAGGAACTTTAGGATAGCTTACGCCGCCCATTTGTTCAGCAATACGTAATACCTGGCAGCTATAACCCACTTCGTTATCGTACCAAACATAAGCAGTTAAACGGTTGCCTGAAGTGATTGTTGCTTGCGCGTCAAATACACCTGCAGTGCGTGAACCAATAAAGTCAGAAGAGACCACTTCAGTCGAGTTGGTATAACCGATTTGACCTTGAAGGATCGAACCGATTGAAATCTGACGAATATATTCGTTTACTTCATCACGATCAACGTCTTGACCTAAAGTCAGGTTAAGAATTGCAAGTGATACATTTGGCGTAGGAACACGTACAGAATTACCTGTCAATTTACCTTGAAGTGCTGGCAGCGCTTTAGCAACTGCTTTCGCTGCGCCAGTTTCAGTAATAACCATGTTCAATGTTGCAGCACGGCCACGACGGTCCGCTTTATGGTAGTTATCGATCAAGTTCTGGTCGTTTGTGAACGAGTGAACTGTTTCAACATGACCATTTAACACGGTGTATTTATCATGCAATACTTTCAGTGTTGGAGTAATTGCGTTAGTCGTACAGCTTGCAGCAGAGATGATGCTATCTTCAGCAAGGATGTCCGCCTGGTTCACACCGTAAACCACATTCTTCATGTCACCTTTACCAGGTGCAGTCAAAATAACACGAGCAGCGCCCGGGCATTTGAGGTGTTGAGCAAGACCTTCAGCATCACGCCATTTACCAGTGTTGTCGATCACAAGTGCATTGTTAATACCATATGCTGTGTAATCCACTTCAGAAGGATTAGACGCATAGATCACTTTAATGAAGTTACCGTTTGCAATAATTGCTTCGTTTTCTTCATCTACAGAAATCGTGCCTGCAAATGGGCCATGAATCGAGTCACGACGCAGTAGAGATGCACGTTTTTCCAAATCACCATCAGATGATTTACGAACCACGATTGCTTTCAGGCTAAGACCGCGACCCAGACCTGATTGACCAATCATCAAACGTGCCAGGATACGACCGATACGACCGAAACCATAAAGAACTACGTCTTTATGTTCTACAGCAGCAGCATTACCTTCTAGAGATTTAACAGCGTCTGCAACAAATGCATCGATGTCGCCGCCTTTTTCTTTAAATTCAACAGCAAGTTTACCTAGATCAACTTCAGCAGAACCGATGTTCTCAATTTTCGCCAACGCTTCAAGAATTGGGAATGTATTTACAACCGAAAGTTCAACATCGAGTACGCGAGTACGGCGGTGTGCTTTCAAGATCTGAATCACAGAACGGTTAATTAAAGAGCGACCATAAACTGTAGCTACAATATTTTTTTCACGATATAACTGACCAACAAGGGCAATCATGCGTTCCGCAAGTTCTTCACGGTTTTTCCAGCGACCTTGGTGCTCTGCATGTAGGGCAACGATAGTGTCTTTGCTCACAGATACGTCCTCTAATTAATTGTAAATCTAGGCATAAATTTCAAAACCCCATAATTGTAATGGAATTGGAGGCAACTTTGAATCAAAAGCTCACCGAGACGAGTGGTTTTTAACGTATATTCACTATAAATCTGGGAAATAGTTGCAATTAGCTAAATGATTTTGCATTCAAAAATTTTAAAAGCATGCGTTTTCCCGTACGGAGCAGAAATTTGTTAAATGTTGTTTATTCATTCGATCTCTTTTTAATTTTAAGAGTCTAGTCGATCCTGATAGTTTGCCAGATTTTTCTTAAGTGCTAATTGCTGTTTACGCTGCTTAAATAGATGCAGAATTCCTTCAATCACCAGCACCAATACGGCAAGCCAAATTGGAATATAAGTCAGCCACTCGCCAGCTTCCACACGCTCCCCCAAAGCCATCGAGGCAAAGGCCAACAGCACAGGTTCCAGATAACTCAACAATCCAAAGATCACAAAGGGTAAATATCGGCTGGCGAGAATATAGCTACCGAGTCCCAGTGCGCTCAAAAAACCCAATACCAATACTGCCCAGATTAAATGAGAATGATTTAACATGAGCTGCATCGAGTCGCTATAAATAAAACCCAGATAAAATGCAGCGGGCAAAATCAGAAATAGATCCCACCAGAAGCCCCCCAGATGATCCGTAGCAAATTTACGCCGCATGAAGAAATACAAAGGATAGGCCAAAGCCACATAGACCGTTTCCCATGCAATTGAACCAATTCGCCAGATCTCATGCCCCACACCCAATACCGCCAAAGCGACAGCGACCATCTGGAATGATGATAATTTCTCTTTATAGAGCATACAGCCGACCAGCACCATCACCAGAGGCAACAAAAAATAGCCGAGTGAGACTTCTAGGCCACGACCATTGATAGGGCCCCACAAGAACAGCCATAATTGTGTGGTACATAACAGGGAGCTGATCAGCAGCCAGATCAACAAGGCAGGTTGCTGCAAAACCCGCTTAAAGATACTGCTGATATGTTGCAGATCACCCGACCACCACATAAAGGCAGTTAAAAACGGAATTGTGGCCAGCATGCGCCAGGCAAAGGTCTGTTCACTATCTAAAGGCTGCAAGAAAGGCGTAAATACATAGAGCACCCCGAAAACCACCGAGGCCAATACAGATAACGCAATGCCTTTATACATAGTCAAACTCTACTTTCATTCGCCGGCATTATAACGATTAGTACACTAGAAAGCTTGATGCTTCATCTATTTAAAGTGAAATCACTACCCTACTTTGAAATATATTTTTGCTCATAAAAATAAAAAACCATGCCTAAGCATGGTTTCGATTAAGAAGATATTTCTATCTTTGCGTTTGTTTGGTATGAATCACATCACTCAGGTCATAACCCACAGACTGTGCATATTGCAAATATTCGTTTACAACATTTTTATCTAATTGCGGATTACGTGACAGTATCCACATGTATTTACGTTTAGGCTCACCGACCAGAACGGTTTGATAATTCTCATCCAGTTTTAAGACCCAATAATCGCCACGCCCGACCGGAATCCAGCGAATAAATTCGGGCAGGAAACTGACTTTTAATTTGGTATTTTGCGGTGGATCTTGCACAAATGCCTCACCCAAGGATTGGGTGGGCTGACCATCTTTTTTCATACAGCGGTTATCGACCACAATATTGCCATTTTCATTTAAGGTATAGGTTGCAGTGACATCACGATCGCATTTATTTTGAAAAGACAAAGGCTTGCGCGCCACTTCATACCAAGTCCCCAAATAACGGTCCAGTTCTACTTTTTCAACAGTGGCTAATGGCTCATTTTGCGCATAGGCCATCGTCGCCGCGCCAAAACCAAGAAGAACCGCACTACCCACAGCAATTTTTGCCAGCTTCAATCCATTACCTGAAGAATTTTGAGTTGTCATAAAAATACCTATTATATGTTCACAAAATATTTATTTAAAAATTTTCTGTTCTTACAATAGCCTTATCCAAGCACTTGATTTGTTACATTATGTTTGGTTTATGATTGACTTTAGGTCATCGAAATAAAACTTCATGTAAAAAAAATCAATCAAACATCTGGGCTTTTAAGCGCAAAATTTCATCACGCAGACGTGCAGCCTGCTCAAACTGTAACTCTTTAGAGGCTTTCAGCATTTCCTTTTCAAGCTTGTTAATATGCTTCGCAAACATTTTCGGGTCTGCCATGATATGTCGTTCATCTGCACTGATCGCGCGCGCCTGATCAGAAGCTTTCAATTCAATTGAATCATCATCCAATATTTCACCGGTATCGATTTCCTTGATTACCTGACGGACTGCGCTACGCGGAGTAATACCATGCTCTTCATTAAACTGAATCTGCTTGGCACGACGTCGATCTGTCTCATCAATGGCTTTTTGCATTGAGTCAGTTATTCGATCTGCATACAAAATCGCCCTCCCTTTCAGGTTACGCGCAGCACGCCCGATAGTCTGAATGAGAGAACGCTCAGAACGCAGGAAACCTTCTTTATCGGCATCCAGAATCGCAACCAGTGACACTTCCGGCATATCCAGACCTTCACGCAGCAGGTTAATCCCGACCAGCACATCGTGTACGCCAGTACGCAGCTCATGAATAATCTTGACGCGCTCAACGGTGTCGATATCCGAGTGTAAATAAGCGACCTTAATCCCGTACTCTTTTAAATAAGAGGTCAGGTCTTCTGCCATGCGCTTGGTCAAGGTGGTGACCAGTACCCGCTCATTGATATCTTTGCGCAGATTAATTTCTGAAAGTACATCATCGACTTGCGTCAGTACCGGACGAATTTCAATTTCAGGATCGATCAGACCGGTCGGACGTACCACCTGCTCGACAATCTGCTGCGATTTTTCCAGTTCATAACGTGCTGGCGTTGCGCTGACATAAACGGTGGTCGGGACAATGCGTTCCCATTCTTCAAATTTCATCGGGCGGTTATCTAGCGCGCTTGGCAAACGGAAGCCGTAATTCACCAGATTTTCTTTGCGCGAACGGTCGCCTTTATACATGGCACCAATTTGTGGCACAGTCACATGCGATTCATCAATAATCAGCAAGGCATCATCGGGAATATAATCGAACAAGGTTGGCGGCGCCTCGCCTGAAGGACGTCCAGACAAATGACGCGAGTAGTTTTCGATGCCATTGGTATAGCCCAACTGCTGCATCATTTCCAGATCATAACGGGTACGCTGTTCAATCCGCTGCGCTTCCAGCAATTTGTCATTTTCACGAAAGAACACCAGTCGTTCTTTGAGTTCTTCCCGAATGGTTTCAATCGCGCGGGATAAATTGTCTTTTGGCGTGACATAGTGACTTTTGGGATAAATCGTCACCCGCGGGACTTTGCGCACCATTTTTCCGGTCAGTGGATCAAACCAGCGGATGGAGTCGACTTCATCATCAAACAGTTCAATCCGGATGGCATCCTGATCCGATTCTGCCGGAAAAATATCGATAATTTCCCCACGAATACGATAAGTACCGCGCAGGAATTCCAGTTCATTACGCGAATACTGCATTTCGACCAGACGGCGGATAATGTCATCACGACCAATGCGGTCGCCTTCCACCACATGCAGCAACATGCTCATGTAGGCATTCGGATCACCCAAACCATAAATTGCAGAAACTGATGCGACAATAATTGCATCACGACGTTCTAATAATGATCGGGTCGCGGAAAGACGCATCTGGTCAATATGGTCATTAATTGCGGCATCTTTCTCGATAAAAGTATCTGAAGATGGCACATAAGCTTCCGGCTGATAATAATCATAATAACTGACAAAATACTCGACGGCGTTATTCGGGAAAAATGCTTTAAATTCGCCATAAAGCTGTGCAGCCAGCGTTTTGTTATGTGCCATGACAATGGTCGGACGCTGGGTCTGTGCAATTACATTGGCCATGGTATAAGTCTTACCCGACCCGGTAACGCCCAGTAAAAGCTGATCATGAAAGCCCTGTTCAATACCCTTGACCAGCTTTTCAATGGCCTGTGGCTGATCACCTGCGGGTTGATAACTGGTTACTAATTCAAAGGGTTGCTTATCAGTCACAGCTACATGTCTCAACTCGAATGCGGATCAGGAATTTTAGCAGATTTCAGACTTGCCGGAGCAGATTCCATAGCCAAAATACCGAAATCCAACAGATGATGACAGTCGAGAAATATGTTGAGAATTCTCATATTTAGTCAGTCTTTCAACATTCAGGCCATCCCTGCTTTTTACTTGACCCCAACCCCGATCAAAGGCAACATGAAGATCAGGATGGCCTCGAATAGACAATTATGA
The DNA here is from genome assembly GCF_013418355.1 of Acinetobacter sp. YH12151. Taxonomy (NCBI): domain Bacteria; kingdom Pseudomonadati; phylum Pseudomonadota; class Gammaproteobacteria; order Moraxellales; family Moraxellaceae; genus Acinetobacter; species Acinetobacter sp. YH12151. The sequence goes on from NZ_VPCG01000002.1 coordinate 43,897, forward strand.
CTTACCACTATTACGATGAAAATATTGTTAAATCCCTTCCGGAAAATACCGTGTTTGTTTTTGGCAGCAATCTGGCGGGTCAGCATAGCGCAGGCGCAGCAAGAACAGCGCTTGAGCATTTTGGTGCAGTCATGGGCGTCGGTCGTGGCTGGTCGGGTCAAAGCTATGCCATTCCAACCATGAACGAGCATTTGCAGCAAATGCCGCTGTCACAAATCCAGCACTATATCGATGACTTCAAGATTTACACCAAAAACCATTCTAAAAATAAATATTTTATTACGTCTTTAGGATGCGGGATCGCAGGTTATAAAGTCGAAGAAATTGCACCGATGTTTAAAGGCATTTCACGCAATGTCATTTTCCCGCAATCTTTCCGCCCTTTTGTGGAAAAGCCTCTACCCAAATTAAGCGCAAACTTCCTACATACGATTTTTCGCGATTCAGTCATTTTAAATCCTGCGACTGATGAGCTGATTGAAGAATTGCCATTGACCGAAAATGAAAAAAGTCTGGCGAGGATTATTTTAAATACCCAGATCTATCCGACCGACAGCAATGGGCGGGAACGGGTCTTCGAAATTGAAGATATCCTGCATAATCTAAATACCAAACTGGTCGATTTTCAGAGTCATTCCGAAGGTGCCATGCTGTTTGGGGGTGTGATTTTAGCGCTACTTGAGCTGTACAATATTAATGAAAAAGACTTTATTGATGTCTGGCAAGAACAGCGAGAAATTGCCCCACCAAAACCGGAAAATAAAGCACGTAAAAGCATTCGCTAATAACTTATCTCTCTAAAAGCCAATTTCTGAATTGGCTTTTTTTATGGGTATAAGATGTGCAAGGTCAATAGATCAACTAATTATTTTATTCTGCTTAGCGATGAGCTTTTTGAGATGCTGCATGTATTCGATCAAGATCATGCAAATGAGAAATGAGAAATGAGAAATGAGAAAAATCTGGCCAGGGTTTTATCTGCTCGAGAAATAAGGAAATAGATGAAATATTAATTGCTGAATATCTAAAAATTTACACAAAAAAAGCCATGACTCATCATAGCTTTTTGAGTTCGACCAATTAACGTTTACCCATTGAACGACGCGTACCGCGTGGTGGCATCCAGGTACGGTCAGCATAACGCTGTGGTCTTGGTCTTAAATCTTCCAGAACTTCTTCTGCAGCATTTTGCTCTGCCTGTTTGATCGGGAAAGGTAAATTAACCAGGGGCTTTTTTTTGGGAGGAGTTTGGGTGCTCATGTGATTCACTCAATAATATATGCAGCTATTGTACAAAAAAACTCAGTCAACTGGGTAGCAGGATCTTGGATAAATTCATATGCTCTTGTTTTGGAAATATAAAAAAATCATCCCATAATGGTAAATACCTAAAGCAACATAGCCTAAAATTCACCTAAACTCTCATTTATATCTTCAATGATAAAAATTCATAGGATTGAAATTTTAACTCCCTCAAGAGCAAATCTTCTTCATTTTTATAATTAAGTTAATAGGGTAAAAGTAGTGATTTTTACACCCTATCCATTCCTTAAAACTCAAGAGATATATACAAAAAATATACAGCAGTTACCAATATTAACCATCGCTTAACTTTTGACCTGTTGTTCTATAACTGAATTTTTTAATGAAATTCACATAATAAATTTACTAGAAAAACGAATAAACACAGTGGACATGGAGTTCCAAATCAATGAAAACAATGCTGGCATGTATGGCAGGCCTAGCCACTTTACCTATGGTTGCACATGCAGATTCACCTTATTTTAGTCTGCAGGATGGAGATGGCTTTAAGCGCTTTTCTGTATCAGTCGGTGCCTTGCATGTCATGCCGCAAGGTAAAGCACAGCCTGTTCGTGTCAATACTGCGATTAATGAAGGCTATCAATCTAAAGTTGGAGATATTCAGGCGCAAACCGTCATAGACAACCTTGACCCCGACCGCAAACCAAACCGTGTGGTTGAAGGATTAGTCAGACTAATTGGTGCATTTGGGGGTAAAGTATCTAGTGGCCTTTCTGGAGATTCCTACGTATATGGTCTTTCAGAATGGGATAATCCAGGAACAGGTCTGGAAGCCGATGATGTCACTACCTTAGGCATTATGTCCAACTACTATTTTACCGATAATATTTCGTTTGAAATGAAAGCCGGCATTCCTCCCAAGGTCGATATCAAGGGCAAAGGCACAATCTATGCGCCATTTGCCGCTGTGGCAACGCCATTAGGCGGGATTGCAGGTAATTTGAATCTTGCTAATGACATTAGAATTACAGATCTAGCCCAGTCTAGCAAAGCAGCAGAAGCACGTGCCTGGACCCCTGCTTTTGAATTCCAGTATCATTTTGGTAAAACCGGGGTCAATAAATTCAGACCTTATGTAGGGGTAGGCTTAATGTACGCTTATTTCAATGAGCTTGAAATGGATAAAGGCATTGAATCTGATCTCGTTGCTGCAGGTCATATGATCCAGAATATTATTAATCAGAATGCTGGTGCTTCCTTGGAAATGAAGGACAGTACTGGCAGAATGAAAGTGGATCTTGAGGCTACCGATGCCTTTGCTCCCGTAGCGACTGTGGGCTTCACTTATGATTTCAATGAGAAATGGTTTGCAGTTGGTTCAGTATCTTATGCCCATTTGAAAAATGAATCTAAAATTACAGTAATTAATGAAAATACCGGACAAACCCTGATTAGCTCAAAAGCTGATGTGGAAATCAATCCTATTCTGGCCTATGCAGGATTCGGGATGCGTTTCTAATTTCAAGATCAGGTTTTAGGAAAACGGCTTCGGCCGTTTTTTTAAGCTTAAAATATTGATAAAAAAAATTTATCTTTTGATTAATTTTTATTTTATCGCCTCCATAGCTTGAATCGAATACCATAAGCGCTTATTTCATCTGCATGCTCACCCTATGTCCGATACTCCATTTTCCAAAGCGCTTATTTTTATGCTGATTGGCTCCGCTATCATTCTGGCATTGTCATTGGGCGTACGTCATGCATTTGGTCTTTATCTGGTGCCGATGAGTGATGAATTTGGTTGGGGACATAATGTTTTTAGCTTGGCGATTGCCATGCAAAACCTGATCTGGGGTGCAGTTCAACCGATTACCGGGGCATTTGCCGATAAATATGGCAGCAAGATTGTGGTAGCTGTAGGCGGAGCCTTATATGCAATCGGTCTACTCTTGATGGCAGTTAGCTCGACCGGATTATTGCTTAATCTGAGTGTGGGTCTGATTCTGGGTCTAGCCCTGTCTGCCACCTCATTTCCGGTCTTATTGTCTGCGGTCGGGCGTGCTGCCCCACCAGAAAAGCGCAGTTTGGCGATGGGTATTGCCAGTGCGGCCGGGTCTTTTGGTCAGTTTATCATGCTACCTTCAACTCTTCTGCTATTACAGAATGTCGGCTGGTCAGCGGCGCTGGTGGTCAGTGCGATTTTGATTGCCCTGATTGTACCACTGGCCTGGATGCTGAAAGCACCAATGTATATTCATCCAAATGCAGCATCTACACCCAATAAAGTGTCCCTCAGTTTTAAACAGATTCTGCTGGTAGTGAAAAATCATAAACCCTTCTGGTTTCTGTCTATGGGCTTTTTTGTCTGCGGTTTCCAGGTGGTATTTATTGGCATTCACCTGCCGGGTTATCTGATTGATCACGGTTTTAATGCCACCACAGGGACTATTTTTCTGGCATTGGTGGGTCTATTTAATGTGGTCGGCACCTATACTGCAGGCTGGCTCGGGGGTAAATATTCCAAACCGCATTTGTTGATGGGTCTCTATGGCTTACGCGGGATCGCAATTACTGCCTTTCTCATGCTGCCACTGAGCACATGGACAGTCTATGCCTTTGGTGTCATTATGGGATTACTCTGGCTATCGACCGTTCCGCTCACCAACGGCATTGTGGCGAATATGTTCGGGGTGAAATACCTGACCATGCTCAGCGGTATCGTGTTTTTTACCCATCAGGTCGGCTCGTTTTTCGGTGGTTATCTTGGTGGAGTCAATCATGACTTGAGTGGTAATTATAATGCTGTCTGGATGCTGTCGATTGCCTTAAGCATTTTTGGCGTATTGGTACATTTCTGGGTCAATGAGGAGCAAATTGTGCATGACTGATTCTATGCTCATACTCAAAATCTCGATTGCTGTGGCGCTCTTGCTTTTATTTGCTCTGTCGGTGGCATTATGGATCCAGACACCGCAGCTGTTTGAATACTTTAATCAGGCCTTTTGTGCGCATTAAACTGCTGAAATTTACTCAGCTAAATAAACACAATTCACAGCACAATACCTTAAATGATTAATAATCAATAGAATAATAAAAATACAAGGTTATTTATAAACTTTCGATCATTACTTTTTTAATTTTGTTTCAATCGGCAATTTTCTTAGATGCTCATGAACAAGAAAATTCCGAGACTTTACATTCCAGTCGTCCTTTTCCAGCCGATCAGCACCATTTACTCAAACGGATCAGTCTTGCCGGTAGTCGCCTGTATTAATGAGAAACATCATAATAAAAAAAGGACGATCCAGCCTTCCAGAATAATTAGATCAGCGAGGTATACACTTTCACCATTGAGGAACTAACCACCTCAATGGTGTTTTATTTTTGGGATATTGCCAGTTCTGCTCGAGTGAATTTTATTTTTCAAGCTTGATGAATATAAGATTCTTTCGTATATCCTTTTACATAACCAAGTTATTCTTTACTTTTTCTCACCTAATTAACCTAGTGTGTTTTCCTTTTTCTGCTTAGCGTATTCAGTCATGAATATGTTTATCGCCTTAAGGAGAAAAAGATGAATACCAGTCATTTGTCAGATTGTGTTCAAACCTGTATGAGCTGCTCCCTCACCTGTACTGCTTGTGCAGCTGCCTGCTTAAAAGAAGAACATGTAGAAATGATGCGTGAATGCATCCAGCGTTGTCTGGATTGTGCCGATATTTGTCAGCTCTGCGCGCGTATGGAGCAGAAGCAATCGCCTTTTATGCAGGAAATCTGCGAGCTGTGTGCCAAGGCTTGTGATTATTGCGCAGAGGAATGCAGTCAGCACCAACATGAACATTGTCAGCAATGTGCAGAAGCCTGTCGCCGTTGTGCAGAAGAATGCCGAAAAATGGCTGCTTAAAAACCAAGTTAATCAACTTTATCTTCATCCGAATTGAATTGGTCAATGCTTTATCTTCTAGCTGATTTAAAGCATTTAAAACAAAAAACCCGCAAGCCTTCACTTACGGGTTTTTTAAATCCAAGGCAAACATCTCGCTTAGAATAAACGATTCATACCATTGAGTGTCGCTACACGGTAGGCTTCCGCCATGGTCGGATAGTTAAACGTGGTTTCCACAAAATACTTGATCGTATTGTTTGGACTGTTCATCACCGCCTGACCAATGTGGATAATTTCAGATGCATTATTACCGAAGCAATGTACACCCAAAACTTCCAGCGTTTCACGATGGAACAAAATCTTTAATTCGCCCATAGTGTCACCGGTAATTTGCGCACGCGCCAAATGACGGAACGAGGCCTGACCGACTTCATACGGAATTTTTTCTTCAGTCAACTGCTGCTCAGTTTTACCAATCGAAGAAATCTCGGGAATGGTATAAATTCCGGTTGGAATATCAGTAACGGGGGCAACGTCTGGCTCACCGCTCATATTGGCACCCGCGCAACGACCTTGGTCATAAGCAGCAGATGCAAGCGACGGCCAACCGATTACATCACCGGCAGCATAAATATTTTCAACTTCAGTCTGGTATTGATCATTTACCGTCAACTGACCACGGCTGTTTGGTTTCAGGCCAACATTTTCCAGCCCTAAACCATCGGTATTACCTGAACGGCCGTTACACCACAAAATTGCATCGGCTTTAATTTTTTTGCCGCTTTGCGTGTGCATCACCACATGATCATCAAATGTTTCTAAAAAGTCGATCTGTTCATTGTGACGAATCAGCACACCTTGCTCACGCAAGTGATAAGACAGCGCATCGGAAATTTCATCATCCAGATAGCTTAACAGTTTGTGCTGGGTATTGATTAAATCAACTTTATGCCCAAGACCAATGAAAATCGATGCATATTCACAGCCAATTACACCTGCGCCATAAATGATGATTTTCTGGATAGAAAAGTCCAGATCCAGAATTTTATCTGAATCAAATACACGTGGATGATTAAAATCAAGAATTTCTGGGCGATACGGACGCGAACCGCTGGCAATGACCAGTTGCTTAAACATCAAGGTTTCTTTAATGCCATCTGGACTAAATACAAAAATAGTATTTTGATCCTGAACATAGGCTCGACCATGATAGATATCGATCTTGTTACGGTCATAGAACCGTGAATGTGTATCTACTTGTTGTTGAATCACTTTATGCGCATGACGCAATACTTGCTTCATGGTGAACTGTTTCCAGTCCCCAACTTTCTGAAACAGTGGATCACGTTGATAACGGATAATACTGGATACCGTTTGACGCAATGCTTTACTTGGAATGGTACCTACATGGGTACAGTTACCACCTAGCTGTTCACGCATCTCAACGATTGCAACACGCTTACCAGATTTGGCAAGTTTCATTGCCGCGCCTTCGCCCGCAGGGCCCGAACCTAGAACTACCGCATCATATTTAACGAAAGTCCCACTAACGACCTCTTTTTTACGTGGCATTCAACGCTCCTCAAAATTAAAAAATTCACTTTAATCTACCTGCTTATTATGACGTAAATCCTGTTGATTTTGTGTATTTAACTCACATATATTGGTTGATGAGAACATTTTTTAAATGAATACCCCTTTTTGCCCTATTTATAGCTAAGTTCGTTATAATAAACGCGCTATCTTTGATCATCTCCCCCTTCAAAAACAGTGGAAAAGTTGAATATGTCTGAAAACCGTAAACCTGAACAGGGTGTCAAACTTCGTGGCGCAGAGAAAGTCGCTCGTATTCCTGTAAAAGTGATCCCTACGGTTGAAACACCACGTAAGCCGGACTGGATTCGCGTAAAGATGGCAGCGCCGGAAGAAGTACAACGGATTAAAACAACGCTTCGCGAGCAAAAACTACATACTGTCTGTGAAGAAGCAGCCTGTCCAAACCTGCCTGAATGTTTTGGTGGCGGTACCGCAACCTTTATGATTATGGGTGATATCTGTACCCGTCGCTGTCCATTTTGCGATGTAGCACATGGTCGGCCAAATGCCCTGGATGCAGATGAACCGCGCCACATGGCCGAAACCATTGCTAATCTTGGGTTGAAATATGCCGTGATTACCTCTGTAGACCGTGATGACTTACTCGATGGTGGTGCGCAGCATTTTGTCGATTGTATTAAAGAAGCACGTGCTTTAAGTCCAAAAACTTTGCTTGAAATTCTGGTACCGGACTTCCGTGGCCGTATGGATATTGCACTGCGCATCATGACCGAATGTCCACCCGATGTGTTTAATCATAATATTGAAACAGTACCGCGTTTATATAAGGCGATGCGTCCAGGTTCTGATTATCAGCACTCTTTAAACCTGTTAAAAATGTTTAAAGAATATTGCCCGGATATTCCAACCAAATGTGGCCTGATGGTCGGTATTGGTGAGACTGAAGAAGAAGTGCTTGCCTTACTTGACGATTTGCATGCACATGGCGTGGACTATGTGACGATTGGTCAGTATCTACAGCCTTCTAAAGAACATGCAGCGATTGATCGCTTTGTGACCCCTGAAGAATTCGAACGTTATACCGAACATGGCCAAAAACTGGGCTTCCGCAATATCTGGGCAGCACCCATGGTTCGTTCAAGCTACTTTGCCGATCGTCAATACTACGGCGAACCGGTTCCAGCAGTGCGTCGTAAAACTGACCCTGCCAAGAAAATTGCTGTTCAGGCCATTGAAGCTTAGTCCTGTTTAAACCAATGAAATAAAAGCCCTCTCAAGTAGAGTAATGCCAGTCAGTTAAGCAATTGACTGGCATTTTCTTTTTTAAATTCAGTATTATATTTGATAGATAGCAAAGTCATCCGCAACTATTTGAGGCATCAGGTGTATTGCACCGCAAGATTAAAAAAATGATGGTTTCCATGACAAATTTACTAGTGGATGGTGGCTGACGAGTTTTGCGGTGAGGGATCACAAGATGCCTTCCTTGCGAAGTTTCGCTTCTCATTTGGGCGAAACCAAAGTAACAAATGATTTACAAATATTTGATTTAAAAAGTTAAGACTCCATCTTGAACGACCTTGAACGACTAAGCAGTTAAAGAGTCTATTTCTAAATTCTTTAACTGATCAGCTTTACTCTCCAGTAGAGGGCTTTTTAATATCCATATTAAAATTTTACTGAGCGTTAAACCCCATTTTTTATTTTAGATAAAGATTAAGTCATTACTTATCTTCACATTTCTTTGCGCGTTCTCACTTGAAGATTGATCATTTTTCCAACAACCTCAAAATAGATGCAAGACTTAAACATATCGTTGCCATACTTAAAAAGATCATTCTCACAAATCCAATGCTAAACCTGTCTGATTCTCGAACGACTAAAAATGAATGAACGGTGGTGAAATATCCGAGAAATCCAGACAAAGCCAGTGTTGTATAAATCTGGAGAAATATAACAATGTCATTTATTTTCGCTGTGCTACTGCTATTACTGAGTTTATGGGCAGTTTTCTATTTTCAGCTCTCGCGTAGTGCAGGTGCAATCGTGCTGATGGTCGTGTCAGTGGTCTGTGCCTTTCTTAGTCCGTGGTCACTGATTCTTGGTATCCCGCTCATCCTGATCAGCCTCGTGGTGATAATCGACCCTTTGCGCATGTCGTTTATTTCCAGACCGGCCTATAAAGCACTGGCCAATGCCATGCCGAGCATCAGTCCGACAGAGCGTGAAGCACTCGACTCTGGAACCAGCTGGTGGGAAAAAGAACTGTTTATGGGTGCACCGAACTGGGAAACCTTTAATAGCTATCCTTATCCAAAACTCTCGCTAGAAGAACAGGCCTTTCTGGACAATGAAGTTGAAACCTTGTGCAGCATGCTGGATGAATGGGAAATTCACGAGCAGAAAGCGCTGCCTGATCATGTCTGGCAATATATTAAGAAGCATGGTTTTTTGGGCCTGATTATTCCCAAAGAATATGGTGGTCGCGCATTTAGTTCTTTTGCTCAAAGCCGGGTGATGAGCAAGATTTCCTCTCGCTCCCTCACCACGGCCGTGAGTTGCATGGTACCGAACTCTCTCGGCCCGGGTGAACTATTGCTGCATTATGGTACTGAGGAACAGAAAAACCGTTACCTGCCGGGCCTGGCGCGAGGTGAAGAAATTCCCTGTTTCGGCCTGACCAGTCCTGAAGCCGGCTCTGATGCAGGCGCTATTCCCGATACTGGCGTGGTCTGCTATGGCCAGTTTGAAGGTCAGGAAGTCCTAGGCTTGCGAATGAATTTTTCCAAACGCTGGATTACGCTGGCACCCATTGCAACCGTGGTAGGTCTAGCCTTTAAAATGTATGACCCGGATCATCTTTTGGGCGAACAGACTGAATATGGTATTACCTGTGCCCTGCTACCTGCCAGTCACGAAGGGGTGCAAGTAGGTCCTCGTCATAATCCCGGCCCACCATTCATGAATGGTACAGTTGAAGGTAAAGATGTATTTATTCCTCTGGACTGGATTATTGGTGGTGTAAAAAATGCCGGTAAGGGCTGGCGCATGCTGATGGAATGTCTGGCTGTGGGTCGTGGCATTTCCCTACCGGCACTGTCCACTTCTGCGGCAGAAATGACTTATTTAAATGTCGGGGCTTTTTCCCGAATCCGTCAACAATTTAAAATTTCAGTCGGCAAGTTTGAAGGTGTTCAGGAAGCCAATAGTGAAATTGCCAGTGATACCTATATGCTGGAAGCTTTCCGTTATCTGGTGACTTGTGGCCTTAATCAGGGCGGCAAGCCTGCTGTAATGACAGCGATTGCCAAATACTATGCCACGGAGGGAATGCGTAAGGTGGTGAATCACGGGATGGATGTGGTCGGTGGCCGCGCCATTCAGATGGGGCCACGTAATTTTCTGGCACCTTATTATCAAGCGATTCCAGTCTCCATTACCGTTGAAGGTGCAAATATTCTCAGTCGTTCCCTGATGATTTTCGGTCAGGGTTCAATGCGTTGCCATCCTTATCTCTATGAAGAATTACAACTCTTACAGGCTGAAGACCCGGCAGCAGCACTCAACCCTTTTGATCATTTACTGTTTAAACATCTGGGATATACCTTTAACCGTACCGCCCGTTCCTTTGCCTACGCATTTACGGGTGGTTCAAGTACAGCACCTCAAAGTGCGGTTGAGTTTACCCGACCTTATTACAAGGTCATTAACCGGCTGAGCGCCAACTTTGCCTTAACTGCAGACATGTGTCTGGGTTTACTGGCAGGCGATATCAAACGCAAAGAAATGCTGTCCGGACGTCTCGCCGATATTCATGCTCACCTGTTTATTGCCTCCTCTATTCTGAAGTATTTTGAGCATAGCAAAAAGACTGAAGCTGAACGTTTGCATGCACAGCTTGCAATAGAAAAGTCACTCTATACAGCGCAGGAAGCATTTTATGATTTATTTGCTAACTTCCCGGCCGGTGCAGCAGCAGGCATGGTCAAGCTGTTATGTTTCCCATTTGGCCGTCCTGTACACAAACCCTCAGACCAGCTTAAACAGCAGGTTGCAAATAGCATGATGGAAGATAACGCATTCCGTCAGGTATTGAAAAAGCATGTCTATTACAATACCCATGAAACTGATGTCACTGGACGCATGGAATCGACTTTCGCTTTGCTACTGGATATTGAACAGCTTTGGGATCGCTTTAAAAAAGCTGAAAACAAAGGTCAGTTTAAAGGTTTAAGCTTTGCCGAGCATGTGACAGATGCACAGCAACATGGCTTTATTAATGATAGAGAAGCAGAAAAACTGCTTCACTATAATGCACGTCGTTATGACAGCATGCTCACAGATGTCTTTGATCTGCATTTACAGGAAGTATTGGAGCTGGAGAACCCCCATATTCGTAAAGCAGATGCGACAGGAACCGATACTTCTGTTCAAACCGATCCTTTACACTCAACTTCGCCTTAAATCAAACTTTGACCAAAGGTGTCATAAATTCCAAAGTAGGATCGTAGTTGAATATTTCACTTTAGAACCTTTCCAAGTGGCTTTTTAGCCACTTTTTTACGACTATGGCACGATGGTATTTCGCATAAAAAGCACTAAGCTAGAGCTATAAGAAAATTGAGGGTAAACCATGTCACAACAAGATTATGAAAATGGCCTGAAAGTGCGTACTGATGTCATGGGCGAAAGCTTTGTCAAACGTGCACAGGAAAATACCGTGCCTTTTACCCAGCCTCTACAAGACTGGATTAATGAACATGCCTGGGGTTCAACCTGGCAACGTGAAGGTGTATTGCCACGTAAATATCGTTCTTTAATTACCATTGCTTTCCTTACGGCTCAAAAAAGCCCCACTGAACTAAAAGGCCATGTTCGGGGCGCTCTTAACAACGGTGCGACGGTTGAGGAAATTCAGGAAGTGTTACTCCATAGCCTGCCATATTGCGGTGCACCAGCAACTCAGGAGGCATTTCGGGCGGCACTTGAAGTGATCCAGGAATATCAGGTGAATGAGGAATAATTTGGTTGCAGATGAAATTGAGCCGTTTTAGAAATGAGCTCACAATTTAATTTTGCAGATGATTCATAAGTTACTTAGGCTAAATAAAGCTCAGCTGATTTTAGTTGCTTACCCTGATCTCAGCCTATCCGTCAAATGAATATGTACCGAGAAATTGTAGATTCTCGGTACATTACAATAATGATTCTAAAATAAAACTGATGGATTTTTTAGAGTTGAGCACCTACTTATAAAAACTCGCGCCTTTGATCACATACAGCCCGATCACTCATAAGATCAAATCAGACCGATCCAGTAAAATAGTGGCTCAAAATAAGCCTTAGTTAATGAAGATTCACACTAGAGCCAGTACACATTAAAGCTATAATAAAACTCCAGCACTTCAAAACGTACGTTATAGCCCAGTTCAGTCAACTCGGCTGATAAAGCCCGAATATCTTCCAAAGGCAAATGTTTGGGAAATACAGTAATGACTGCGGTATTGCCCTGTTTCGCATTTTCTTCAATTAACTTGGCTAGACGCGGCTTATAGACCTCAATATTTAAATTGGCCACATCTGATAAAACCTTGGCCTGATCCGCCGTCATAAAAGTCATTTTTTATTTTCTCTTTTGATGTAATTTCATCAAGTTAAATGATTTAAACCAAAAGCCGTATTTCATTTTTGTATCAGGTAACTAAAAAATAACAAGCAAAAAAATCCCTCTGCAGAGGGATTTTTTTAAATAAAAACTTACTGACCGGGCAGTGGAATATATTGAGAAGAACTGTTTTGTGCTTTACGCTCAGTCACTACTACATCCAGCATCATGGTTTTGCCAGCACGCTCCACTTCAATCTGAATGGTACTATTCGGCTTTTGCAGGGCAACAAAATTAATCAAATGCGAAGCCGAACTGATCTCTTCCTCATTCACTTTCATAATTTTATCGCCACGCTGAATGCCCGCTTTCGCTGCCGGTCCATCTGCCAGCACTTCTGCGACAGTTACCCCTTTCTCTTTAGGTTGCAGTACATCATCACGTTCTGTCGGTAATAAACTGATTCCTAACCAGCCACGAACGACACGGCCATCTTTCAGAATAGCATTCATCACCTGCTGGCAGATTTTGGCTGGAATGGCGAAACCAATCCCCAGTGAACCACCAGTTTGCGAGAAAATTGCCGTATTCACCCCAATCAGGTTACCTGCGACATCGATCAAGGCTCCGCCTGAATTTCCCGGGTTAATTGCAGCGTCGGTTTGCACAAAGTCTTCATAGGTATTAATGCCCAGATCTGAACGCCCTGTTGCTGAAATAATCCCTTGCGTTACGGTTTGACCCACACCAAATGGGTTACCAATGGCCAAAACGACGTCACCGACTTCATTGTCACTGAGTTTAAATGGCAGAACTGGCAATTGTGTCAGTTCAATCTTGATCACGGCCAGATCGGTATCCGGATCAGTTCCAACCACCTTGGCTTCAGCACGACGGCCATCCTGCAAAGCCACTACAATCTGATCGGCTTGCGCAATCACGTGGTTATTGGTCAGGATATAACCATCAGGACGTACAATCACCCCGGAACCTAAACTGTTCTCATTCGGACTTTGTCCATACTGGTCAGGCAACTGATCGCCAAAAAACTCACGGAAGACCGGATCGGTCAGCAAAGGATGAGCCTGCTGTTTGACTTTTTGAGTGGTAAAGATATTGACTACAGCCGGCGCTGCTACTCTCACCGCAGCACTATAGGAGACCACGCCTCCTGAGCGCGACGTATCAATCAACGGCTCTACTTTTTCAGCAGGCATCTTGACACCATCTGGTGCAACCGGTGCTTTTGGTTTTTGTAGTTGTTGCCACCCCAAAAAACCGATAATGACCAAAATCAGTAACACCCAGGGTAACCATGTAAAGGTGCGGCGCACGTTGTTATCCTCTAAAATATTTTAATTCGTTGATGACTAAGTAATTTGTGTTCTATTGTAATGCGAAATACATAACTAAACACAAAAAATTCCACAGAGTTTTGTGCAGCTTTAGTTACAATTAAATATAAAGATAAATATTGGCAAGTTTTTAAACGAACAGGAATTTTATGGCGAATTTAAATGATCTTATTCAGTGGTGTGAACAGACTTTGGCAGCACGTGAATTTAAGGACTATGCACCGAATGGCTTGCAGATCGAAGGTAAATCCGAGGTCAATAAAATTCTGTGTGCCGTGAGTGCTTCGCAAAGTGCGATCGAAGCGGCAATTGAGCAAGGCGCAGATTTACTGCTGGTTCATCATGGCTATTTCTGGAAAGGTGAAGCCTATCCGATCACTGGTATGCGCGGTAAACGAATTAAAGCCTTAATTCAAAATGATATCTCTCTGGTTGGCTATCATCTGCCTTTAGACAGTCATCCAACTTTAGGCAATAATGCGGCGATTGCAGATTTATTAGAACTGGAAAATATCGAACAGTTGGATCCGAGTGAACGCCATCCGATTGGCAATATTGGCTATTTAAAACAACCGATGCGTCCTGAATATTTTAAAAACCATGTTTCAGAAAAACTTGGCTTTGATGCAATTCATCTTCCTGCGGACAAAACTCAAATCCATAAAGTCGGTTTCTGTACCGGTGGTGCGCAGGATTATATTCATAAAGCAGCGCTACAAGAGTGTGATGCTTATATTTCTGGTGAAGTGAGCGAACGCACCTTCTATGAAGCCCAGGAACTGAATGTACATTATTATGCCTGTGGCCATCATGCCACTGAAAAATATGGTGTACAGCGCCTGGCCAAAGCGATTTCAGAACAGTTTAATATTGAGTATGCTTATTACGAATTAAACAATCCGATTTAATTCTCGCTGACAGCATTTTCCACGAGCTTTATTTATATATTTTCAGGATTTATTGTGTATTGTTATTTATACGTAATGCCCATTTGGTCCGATTATCTATTACAATAAAGCCACTTATTGTTAAAACCCAGCTAAATGCAAGGAATTGAGAACATGACAACCATTACTTTACCAGCATTACCTTATGGCTACGAAGATCTTGCTCCACACATCAGCAAAGAAACTTTAGAATACCATCACGACAAACACCACAATACTTATGTGGTTAACCTGAACAACCTGATCGCTGGTACTGAGCTTGAAGGCAAAACTCTAGAAGAAATCATTACAGCAACTGCTGGTGATGCGTCTAAAGCAGGTATTTTCAATAACGCTGCTCAAGTTTGGAACCACACGTTCTACTGGAACTGTATGGCTAAAAACGGTGGCGGTAAAGCAACGGGTACTTTGGCTGCAAAAATTGATGAAGCTTTCGGTTCTTACGAAAAATTTGCTGAAGAATTTGCTGCTGCTGCAACCACTCAGTTCGGTTCAGGTTGGGCTTGGTTAGTGGCTGACCAAGTAAACGGTCAACTGTCAATCATGAAAACTTCAAATGCTGATACGCCAATGGCGCACGGTAAAGTTGCAGTATTGACGATTGACGTTTGGGAACATGCTTATTACATCGACTTCCGTAATGCACGTCCTAAATACATCTCTACTTTCCTGGAAAGCCTAGTAAACTGGGATTATGCAAATGCGAAATATGCAGGTCAGCCTGCAGGTGTTGAGAAATAATTCTTTATTTCTTTGCTAAAAAATCACCCATTTCGGGTGATTTTTTTATTTTTAAGCCCCAAATGAATATTTATAAAGCAAACAATTCATTTCTTTACATTAATTGATTGACGACCTTGGGTTTCCTGCCTAAAATGCCGATCAGATTCTCCAATAGCTCAGTCGGTAGAGCGACGGACTGTTAATCCGCAGGTCCCTGGTTCGAGCCCAGGTTGGAGAGCCATCTATTCTTCCATAGCTCAGTCGGTAGAGCGACGGACTGTTAATCCGCAGGTCCCTGGTTCGAACCCAGGTGGAAGAGCCAAAATTCTAAAAAACCCACTCATTGCGAAGTGGGTTTTTTTATATCTGCTTTTTTAAATTGAGATCGGTAGTGATATCTGTATATACAATTAGCTACCTTATATTCTCTGAGCCAGATCACTTATAAAAATTAAGGCTGATAACAATCTGACTGCTCCGACTGTTTACATAAACATAACAGTTTGAACTCCAAGCCTTTTCGACTATTTTTAAAACACTTGATTCAATTTCTTCGGCTTTTTTCTAAAAGTGCCTTGACCCCTTTTTAAATCTCTCTATAATCGCTGTCAGATTCTCCAATAGCTCAGTCGGTAGAGCGACGGACTGTTAATCCGCAGGTCCCTGGTTCGAGCCCAGGTTGGAGAGCCAATCTATTCTCCCATAGCTCAGTCGGTAGAGCGACGGACTGTTAATCCGCAGGTCCCTGGTTCGAGCCCAGGTGGGAGAGCCAAGATTCTGAAAAAACCCACTCATTGCGAAGTGGGTTTTTTTTATTCTTCCCTATTTGTGATCTGTGTTTAATTTGAGTCAGTTTATATTTTTTGTGATTGGCTGCCTGGCAACTTTTGCGTTAGTTTGCCTGCTCTTCCCGCATCTGTTCACCCGTCAAAAAAAATTCTATCCGAAGCGTGTGATTACTGCTTTTGAAAGCAGGATGTTTACACGCCTAAAAGAAGCCTTTCCTCATCATCATATTCTGGCTCAGGTTGCCTTTAGCGCCTTGATTACGCATGACCAGATGAACATGCGTAATCAGTTCAATCGTAAAGTTACAGATTTTGTGGTGCTTGATCGTGACTATAATGTACTGGCCATTATTGAACTGGATGATCTCACTCTTTTCCTAATTGAATAAAGTTATCAAATAGTTTCTTTATATATTTTTCATTGACATAGTGCATTTTTTGATCTTTAATTATTTGACAATCGTCATGGATGCATCATCCTATGAAAGTTAGATATCTTAAGGATTATGAACACTCAAAAACATTAGATGCAGATAGCTATGACTGGCTAAAACAAGAAGAAAAGAAACTTAATAAACTTACATCACTGGTAGCACTTTATTGCACGTATATCGAATGTTTAAAACAGACATCAACTCAACACTCAATATTCGATTTGAAATCGTCTGAAGCACTAGAGAGCCATCTGCAATGCTTTATAGGATTTATCTATACTGAATTGGAGACAACTAATTACAATAAATACCATTATAGCTATGAGGTGCAATCGGTATTCAATAATCTAGCCTTATTGCTAAATACAAGTAAAACTACAATTCTCCTTTCACTTAATACAATAAATGAGAATGTGGAAAATTGTATATTTCTATATAAAAACATGAAAAAAAATATAGAAAAAATTGAATATTATCGAGGTTGGAATATCTGCAGTAATGATAATAAAATCCTAAATCTCAATATCAGTATTATTTACGACACATATGGAAAAGAATTCACAAATAAATTGCATCATATAATGATCACTTATGGGAAAAAAATCATATCAACCACCTTGTCAAAAAAAATTGGGTATCTTATTAGTTTATTTAGAGTTTTAGTTGTAGTCTATCCAAATATTAAAGACATTCAAAGGGCAATGTCTTCCGAATATGCATTTGAAAGCATGCTCATTGTTTATAATTTATGCTTAATAGATGCAAAAATAAAAAACTTTAATATTGGTCATTTTCACACGAGATGGGGTTCTATAGTTGATATGTACAATGTATTAGTTAACTATGGAATATGGCAAGAACCTATCACAGAAATACTCAGACCAATATATAAAAAATGTACACATAAAAACACTACAACAAACTTGGTAAAAGATGAAAAAGAACAGTTAATACATAATAAATTGGTAACACAAATTCCAATAAGTTATACAGATAGTGAAGCTAAGGAACTCATTTTTATTAGAATAACTAATGAAATTGACCATATAATTTACTGTTCAGAATTACTCACAAAAAAAACAAATGAAAAATATAATTTTTTTATTGAATGCGTTAGCAAAGGAATAGTTAAAGTTAGCCAAAACAATAATTCAAAAAATAATGTACAAGTAGGAATTTTAAATAAAAACAATACATTTCGAACTTATTATGAATTCCCTTTTAAACATAAAACCCTTAAGAGTTATTCTGTTTTTTTAGGTATATCAGGTTCAAGCAAGGAAAAGAATATCATTAAAGATGAAATTTTTTATTCAAGCTACAATACTTTATACCCTTTCCTCATATTATTAATTAATCAACATCCCGCAATAACTGAATCCTGGTTAATAAATTGGAAACTATACGATAATAAAAACAATGTAGGTCTTTTCAAAATTGGGGAATCCTGGTATACCAAGTCTTTTAAAAAGAGAAGAGGAGTAAATTATGCTGAACAATTAATTAAATTAAACCCCCAGTCAGTAAAAATAATTGAAGACATCATAAAAATTACTAGTATTGCAAGAAATTATTTGAAATCAGCAAATAATCAAGATTATGAATACATGCTATTAGCTTCAAGAACTGCATTCACAGAACCACAAAGAGTAAAAAAAATTGAGAATGGCACCTGTACCACCGTCATTAATGGTCTAAAAAAATCATACGAAATAACAAGTTATAAAAATGGTGATATATTACTTAACGATAATGAAAGTAGTCATATTTTTCAAAATTTAACATTAACAAGATTTAGAGCAAGTTGTGGAGTGCGTGTTTACTATGAAACTATGTCTGTAAATAAAATGAGTCTAGCACTAGGCCATAAGGAATATAATCCTGCATTGATTGATTCATATCTACCAGATACTCTATGGAAATTTTACACGAACAGATGGTTACGAATATTTCAAAATGCTCTTATTTACGAATCAATGAAAGACTCAATTTACTTATTTGAATCTGTAGATTTCACAAAAGAAGAACTTGATAAATTCATAAATAATCATGCATTCAAAGATATACCTCATCATATTGAAAAAGGATTTCATGAAATAAATATTGAGAAAAAAAATAATGAAGATAAAAATAGTTATATAGGTATTTATTTAATAACAGTTCCTCTTCTACAAATTTTTCTTGCAATTAAATACTTTTTTGAAGAGACATCTTACAATCAAAAAGACATAAAAAAACATTTAAAATGGTGGTACACAAGTGCAAATTATGTAATATCACAGATTGAAGCATTTCAAAATAATTTACAACAATGCTTATATTTAACTAAAGATATTATAGAGATGTATGAAATAGCAAGAAAAAATCCAATCAAACATGATATAATCGAAGGAATATTTATAAATGATAGTAAATGATAAATTAAAAGATATTTTATCTGACCCTAACAAAAATATAGAAAATATGTCAAAGAAAGAACTCACCTTATTAAAGAATGAGATAATACGCAACCCCAACAATTACGGATTAATTGAAAAATCTTTTGAAAAAACATGCACCATACACAATTTAAATCTATCAGATGTAAGAAATCCTGTTTGGTTTTACAATGATACAAAATTTGAATCAAATATATGGATGATTAAATTAAATAAAGCAATAATAACAGTCAACTTCAATAAAATAAAAATTGACAATAATATTTTATTAATAGAAAGACCAAACATACTAAACACCTTCAAATACTGGCTTTGCATTCAAAGCCACCCTATTTACAATGAAGGATTTTTATTAAAAACTCAAACCATAAGTATTAATTTAAAAAATATAATTTACTTTATAAATTCCATTTTGCTTAATTCTAATATTTTAGAATTAAGCAAATATGGTTTAAATAAGATTAATGAAGACTACATAGTCGATTATCTGGTCAATATTTCAAACAATGGGAAAATCAACGCATCAATTAATTATAATATATTTGTTACAAATTTTCTAAAAGAAAAAATTAAAGAAATAGATATAAATGATGTAATTAAATTTGAAGAGAAATATCCTTTTTTCATCAATAATAACCATAATGATGAACTTGATCTAACATTAGAAGAACTAAGAAAATCAAAATACTGGCTTTATTGTAATGAAGGTTACTCTACATATAACCCCAATAAAGTAAAAAAAAAATTTTTCATTAAATCTCTTGAAGATCGCATCATCGTATTCAACCAACAACCTTTTACTTTACAGCAATTAAACTTAATCGAAGACACAGCTAAAACAGAATACTTATGTCTTCCTTACACGACTAGTGATGAAGAATACTTTTCATACCAAGACCTTCAATCTCAAATAAAGAACTTAAAAAAAATTGTATTTGTCCACTCTCAAAATGATTGTGCTCAAATCAATATTTCTAACTTTAATACTATCGGAGTGAAAAGAATAAATAAAATAACCCCTTTAAAAGATTTGGGTAGATTTGCAACACTGCCTGCTGATGTAACTTTTAAAGCTATACGTGATTCTTTTGAATTTATTCATAAACATTTAGATATATTGATTGATACAATTATTAAATATTCTTTATTCATCAAAAATAAAGAAGGCAATTTTAATGATTTTTATAACAGTGCAAACTTTCCAAGCACATTAAAGAAAATAGGTATTAAAGAGTTAAAAATACCTAAAGATGAAAATTATTTTATAAATTTACGTCACAATCATGGATTTATTGATTTTTACAATATTCTATTAGCATCTATATTAGTTGCGTTAGGAGCGATCACTGCTAGACGCAACTCAGAAAT
Organism: Acinetobacter sp. YH12151; assembly: GCF_013418355.1. Classification (NCBI taxonomy): domain Bacteria; kingdom Pseudomonadati; phylum Pseudomonadota; class Gammaproteobacteria; order Moraxellales; family Moraxellaceae; genus Acinetobacter; species Acinetobacter sp. YH12151. The sequence continues at coordinate 64,261 of NZ_VPCG01000002.1, forward strand.
TATTGATTTACACCCATTAGATTGTTTATTACCTCAGAATTTTGATCCATTATTAACAGAATTCAAAGAATTTGAAGTTATATTTGATAATCGAAAAAGTGGTGTTGGTGGCATTAATTTTCATCGTGAAAAGATGTCAAGACCTATACCAAGCATCATAGCAAAAATCATTTATAAACTTGAAAAATTTAATGAAATTATTTTAAAAAATAATTTTTCTACACTTTCAGATATTAATTTAATAAATAACTATTCTTATAGTAGAAATACATGGAAAAAGTTATCGACTGGAAACTATAGCAACTTATTAAATTTATTTTGTGATTATTTTCAAACAAAAAAAATAGAATACTCACCAAATGAATATAGAAGATATTATATACGCCAACATCAATTAAGACGTTTTTTTGCAATGATATTTTTCTGGTCAAAAAGCTTTGATGGCTTAGATACATTACGACACTTCCTCGGTCATACTGATATTGAACATTTATATCATTATATTACTGAACCATTAACAGGTAGCGTTCTTAATGGCGTAAAATCTCACACAATTACTGAAGCCTATTTAGGAATATCCGGCCCAATTGTTAAAAATATTGAAGATTTACGCACAGTATTATTAAATCATTTTAATGTTAATGACTTAGAAATAACTAGCATGAAAAACTTTAACTTTACAAATAAGTTATCAAGCAAAATACACTATCTTATTGATGAACATATAATTGACCTTCAACCTAGATTTTTTACTACCAAAGATAAAAACAATAATATCATTCAAGAATTTGAGCTAATATTAATAGTTAAGGATGAAATATGAAAAAAATTGATAGTTATGAAGTTGAAAATTCAATTCAATCTGAAATTGATTTACTCCAACTTATAATAAATAAGCCAAATAATTATATAAATGACAATGATATAAAAAACGCTATTTCATCTCAAAAAAATATAGCAAAATACTCCAATAGAGAATATGGAATTATTTCACTATCACTCAATACACATAAATTATACGTAAATAAATATTCAAATATGACATATATTCAATTTAATGATTTAAGAATAAAAGCTTTATCTTCAATCAGCACAACTCCAGCTAGTAAAAAAAATAAAATTGAAGAATTAAAGTCAGAGAATAACAATCTAAAAATTAATAACCTAATACTCATTAAAATCATATATGATCTAAAGTCAACACTTTCCAATTTAGCTTTAGGCACAAACAACCAATATATTATTGATGAAACCAACAACAAATTAAAATATTTTGAAAAATTGTTAAACCATGCTAATGAGGTGGTTTATAATGAAAAGTAAAAAACTATATTCAATGGTTAGTAATTTATCATTACCAAATTACCTCTCCACATACAAACAAGATATAAAATTTTTCAATATTGATGCCTTACCTTTTTTAATATACCCTAATGGTGTTCCATGCTATGAAGCAAATTCATATCTTATTTATAAATTAAAATTTGGTTATTCTCAAAAATATAATGGTGGCACATACAGAATATTTGCCAATCATTTAACTCACTTTATCAGATTTACTTTTTATTGTAAAAAAATAGAAAATTTCTCACAATTTGACAATAATTTATTTTCCGATTTTATGGATTATTTACAAGATGACCCTGATGTTCGATCCAATAACCAAATTATACGTATTGCTTATCAAACCATTAATTTTCTTTTTTTTATTGCAGAGCTTTATAATCTTAATAATTTTATTGGGATTGGTAAAAATAATAAAATATCTTTAAGTAGTAAAAATAAAAAAGTCTCTAGAGAAAATAACAAACAAAGGTCTAACCCTAATTATTTTCATTATTCGTTCCCTCCACCTTCACCTAAACACAAACGCTATCCTGTTTCACTCGATGATTATAATAAACTTTTGAATCATATAAATTACTCAGTGAATGAGCCTTTAAGACTTAGAAACTTGTGTCTTATTCAGGCACTTGAAAATACAGGTGGTAGAAGAACAGAAGTCTGCTCTATATCCATGAACTCCCTAAGATCAGCGTTAAAGAGTGAATCAGACTCACCTTTGCTAGAAATTATAAATTTAAAAAATAATCGTTTAACTAAGACACGGGAAATTCCTGTTTCAAGAACTTTTTTACTCAATTTACGCTTTTATGTTCATTACTATAGAAATCCGATACTGAAAGAAAAGGGCATTAATCATGATTATATTTTTATTTCCCACACATCAGGCCATCCATTACAACCAGATACTTTGACTACTTATATGAATAATTGGTCAAAAGAGGCAAATCTTTCCTCCAAAGTCTGTGCTCATATGTTTCGCCATCGATTTATCACAGAAAAATTTAAATCTTTAATTTTAGAACATGAATTGTCGAATAGTGATGAATTTCGAAAAATGCTATTAAATACATATCGATTAAAACAAATTATGCTTGAATGGACTGGCCACAGATCCATCACATCTTTGGATACATATATAAATTTAGCATTTGATGAGCTTTCTGAAATCGATAAATTAAAAGAAAGAGTACTTGCAACCCCCTCCAATCATGTCATCAACTCACACATTAATTTTTTAGAAAACGCTTTAAATAATAATCTTCCAATTGATCCTATTATATTACGTGAACTTCTTGATCAGCTTAGAAATAAAACAAAATCTTAAATAAAGCTGATTACTTAATTTTATATAACGAAACAGTTTTATTACATACACATTTAAAAGTTAAAATTCATCTAAAACCCATATTTAAGTGACAACTCGATTATTAAGTCGACCTAATTCACTTCACCTATTCAATAGAGCTAGTAGTATCAGAATAGAGTCGTTTTGTCCTTTCTTACCTTTTGATTTTGAATACAATTGAGTATTGCAATCAAAAAAATCACTGGGTATTCAACTATTAAACATGGATGATAAAATGAGACTCCCTCATTAAATAATATATCGCTTAGTACATCCGTTAGATACGGCATCTTATTTCTAGTTTATTCTAATTTAATTGTAAATAGCATCTGATAACACCAAGCCTCGTCACATATCTTTTAATTCAAATGACTTTTTATTCATTTCTACCACAACCACAATATCATCAAACAACTTTGAGATTTATCAGCGTGATTACAGTAGAAAAAAAAAGCATAACTGACTAGATCTGAAACTCTTTTGGAGTGGCAGTTTTTTATAACCCTTTAGAAGTCATGGAACAGATAAGTCACCTGCTCTTTATAGACCGACTTGATGACATTCAGATTGCCAAAGAACAGAACTAATTTTTACATCGAAGCAACATGATTTACTTTGGTCGATCCAACACAGTTTTTTAACACTATCACCAAGAAGTTTTTTCTTTGATTGAAAGCATTGGTAGCTAAGATATCACTATGGAATTTTTCAAAGAAAATTAATTATTAATTCTGACTAAAGAACAATCAATTATAAAAGAAGGTTCTACATCAGGGATTTTTTTGAATAAGTACTCAATAATAAATTTTTTAAAAAAATCAGTACTTACAGCAACAACCTTAGTATAATTTAATCATTCAGTAGAAATATAGATTTTAATAAAATTTAGAGGAATATATGGGGAATGTGTTAGAAAATACGGTTAATGTACGCCAATTTTTAACAATAATGTTAGAAAATAGAAATATGCAACAACCTAATGGACAACCACTTTATCGCTACCATTTAAGCCAAGCTGAATATCTAAAATTACAGCATGTATTAAGTTTAAGTAGCCCCCAAAACCAGTATTTAAATGTGCAATGGTGTGGAGCATTTACACTTTTTGCAGCAGAATGGTTTCGTCGAGAATATAGTCGCGAATGGAAGTGGAATCCAATATATCAAAAATTAGGATTCAATGATGGAATTCCTGATATTCGACGAATCGTCAAAAAAGGTCTAGAAGAGTTCTGGCAACGTCATGTGATTTCTTTTGAACAATCACAACATCAAAATTACTTAGGTTCAGTATTCCAGGAAGGAGGCTTCCCTTCCAATTTATTAACGACATCTGATAATCGTTACCATAATGTATTTCATAGTATTGTGAAGCAATATGGGCATTATCGGCAAAATAATCCTAAAATGATCGATGCCTTAATTGATCACTATACTCAGCGATTGCCCGAAGCATTCAAACATTATGAAACGAAGTTGTTGATTGCTGATATGGTTGAAAACCTTAGTGCATTGGTTGAAAAATATCAGTTGGATCAAACAGATAAACCAGCAGAATATTTAGAAAACCGCTATCCGAAATGGCGAGAGGTGTTCCCATTACCTTTAGAAAATGAAATTGCCACACAGTTTCTTAATCAATTATTAACCACATCAAGTCAAGAATTCCGAGAAATCAAGAAAAAGCAGGAACATCTGTCTTGCGTACATTTTTTTAATTGCAAGGAACAGATTTTTCAAACAGAGATTTTCCTACCCAAAGTGATCAATATTGAACTGATTGCAGGTCAGGACGTTAAACGACGTGGTGACTTGGTTGCTTATGAAATACATAATGCTATTGCAGAGTTAGATTCAGGGACCTTTAATAGCCGCCCTCAAGGTTCTACTGCAGAGTTTCATATTTCATCTGGAACATATGTAATTGATCGGCATCAAATTGATCAGGATTTAAGACTTGTTATTCAGAATCGTGGCCAGCAAATAGGTTTTTTAGAACTCAAACAAAGTGCTATTGAATTGGGTGAAGTCCCAATCGCATTTATAGAAGATGGAAATAATTATAAGTTTATTGGCCAGGCAAGCTTTCGTACACCTGAAAACGAGATTATTTTACTTGTACCTAATCACTACGAAATTTTAAATGCTGAAGAGTGTGTCACTGGGCACAAAGGTGATCTTTTAAAGCATAAAACATATATTGTGAAAGGTAATATTCAATTAAAGCATCGATCTACAGATGAGCATATAGAAATTCAATGTTCACATCTAGAGAATGACTTCATTGAACTACAAGGTGAGAAATGTCCTTGGTCAACCGTACCTGCTTTAACTTTTGTGGGCCGCCCCAAAGCTATATATCTTAATGATGGAATGCGTACACTGAATCATCAATTACGTTGTTATTCCGGCATTACCCCACTAGATGATCTTAATGGTAGTACAAAGTATGGGGTACACAACATTAGTGTACGTAACACAAAAAACCATGTTGTGCTTCGTCGTAAGATAGCCATCTTACCAGAAGACTTTAAAATTAAACTTGTCCCAGGTCAGTCACCTCAAGAAGGTCATATTCAGATCCTCACTAAGAGTAGCTGTGTATGTTTAGCAATTGAAGCAAAAAATACATCACTAAAGTTCAAACTTAAAAAATTAAATTTGCAAGACCATGGTATTCAAGGTAACGAATACAATATTTCTGTCCAAAATTATCCACCTACAGCAATCAAAATGACATTGATGGTGAGTACACAACCGATCGTATTTCATCTACCTTTTCCAGCGCAAGGTGCGATTCTATACGATGCTGATGAAATACCATTTAGTCGTCCACAATTAACATTATCTGATTTACTTGGAAGTCGCCTACATTTATTTTCAGGTTCAGAACAGCCAACTCATTTCTTTGTTGAAGCTAACCTCCGCACATCAAATATTCGAAGTGCTGATGCCCCATATTATCGATGGAAATTTGTAGTACAACAACATTGCCCTATTCAAGAGCAATTAATTAAATACAAACCAGAATTTGAAGCTTTACTGGCACTTTCTAAACAGTTAGATAGTCGTGTGCAACTAACAATTAGAGGTATGAAGCAACAGCTCGAATATGAGATCAGTCATTATCATGTGAAATTTGAGCGTGACCATTTATTCAATGAATTTTACAGTTTAAGTAATGTGAAACTGGCTCACCTCAAAGATGTTGAACCAATGTTAATGTTCCTTGCTCAACCTGAACAAGCATTGGTTCCTCTAGACCCTGTCACAAGTGAAGGTGTACATACTGGTAAATATTGTCTGCCTAAATTAGATCCCAACTCAGGACCTTGGTTAATTATTCCGAAAGCTGGAAGTAAAGTTAATTTTCGTCCTACATACGTTATGGGCAGTACACCTTATGAAGACACCTCTTTACCACCTAAAACATTTCATGCCGCTGTAAGACGCTATGACCCATCTAAGAACCCACATACAATCCGGGACTTTTTACCCCAATTAATGCAAGATTTGCATCATTCCGGTTGGATTTATATTCTTCGCTTATATAGCAATTACGCACATTTACCCTTGGTAACATTTCAAATATGGCATGAATTATCGAAAAATACTGCTTGTTTAGCACAGACGATTTGGTTATTGAAATTTAATATTCGCTTTTTAGAACGATTTCAACGGGAGTTTGGATTTATCTGGGAAAGTATTACTTTTTCTGACTGGAAAACAGCTATTCATCAAAGTTATCAATTATATATAGATGAAGGTCATGAGCCAGATAAAGCCAGAGAAAAGACGCGTGAATATTTTCTTGATCTGGCGACAGTTATTCCAGTATTAAAACGATTTGAAAGCTATTTCTTGAATAATCAATTACCCGACAATTATCCACCAAAAATGCTACAAGGCTTAAGTTCGCATTATAGCGGTGAGCTTATTAAGCGTGCATCGGAAGACGAATGGCCAACTGTTCTAGATCGTGAACTAATCCAATGGTATCAACAACAAACAACATTCCCCATTCAGTTAACTATTCACCATGCTTACCAAGCATCTGTGATGATTCTACCGATTTATATGGGCATGTTAGCTTTGGGTAGAACTCAACATCTACCAACTCATTCTGATGTACTAAATAATCAACATATTCGTCAAATAAGAGAATTTGACCAAGAATGGTTTGAAAACATTTTTTCAATAATTACAGCATATTTTTTAAATTATGAAGGGAAATAAAATGCAACGTTATTTTTCAGCTTTATTAGAACAAGCGACGGAACGTACAAAAGAATCAACACTGGGGGTGTTAGGAATCGCGAATCATGAACTGCGTCAACATTTGAGCCAACAAATGTCTCAACTCCCTGGCGAAGAGTTTGCATTTCTTGCTCCTCCTGTTTTTGAACATACTTTTGCTTGGGAATATGCCAGTCAAAGAATGCGTGATTTAAGTGGCGAATTGCTGCATCAGGATGTCGTAAACGCATTAGATGATTCAAAAAATGGGCGTCGCTATCGTTTTGGTGCTGAATTTCATCCTTTCAAACATCAATTAACGAGCTGGAAAAAACTTCTAAAAGAAAAAAAATCTATCGTTGTGACATCCGGTACAGGTTCAGGTAAAACTGAATGTTTTATGATTCCAATTTTAAATGACTTATATGAACAAAGCCTCACCAAAAAAGAAGCTTTAGAAGGCGTACATGCACTATTTCTATATCCTTTAAATGCCCTAATCAATTCTCAAAAAGAACGCTTAGATGCCTGGACACAGCATTTTGGTAATAAAATTCGTTACTGCTTATACAATGGTAATACTGAAGAGCGTGATAGCAAAGTCAGAAAAAAACAGAAACCTAATCAGGTCTTATCTCGCGAATTAATGCGCAAACATCCAGCACCAATTTTGGTAACCAATGGCACCATGCTTGAATATATGCTTATTCGTCAGATGGATGCTCCTATTCTTGAAAAATCAAAACAAAATAAAACTTTGCGCTGGATTGTTCTGGATGAAGCACATAGCTATATGGGCTCACAAGCGGCAGAATTAGCATTACAATTACGCCGAGTATTACAAGCTTTTGGTGTCGAGGCCAAAGATATCCGCTTTGTCGCAACATCTGCAACTATTGCAGATGAAAATGCTGAACAACAATTAAAATTATTTCTAAGCCAATTGGCAGGAATCCCAACCGAAAATATTGAAGTGATTGGTGGACAACGCAGCGTCCCGATCCTTCCACTCACTCAAAAAACGTCCCAATTAACCTTTGATGACTTATGTCAGATTGACCCTACCTATTTGGTGTCTCCAGCACGTTTCGATGCATTAACTCAACATGACACAGCATGTGCGCTGAGAGATAGTATTGTCCAATCAACAAAACCCAAAACCAGTTTAGAATTACAAAAAATTCTGGAAATTAAGGGTATTAAGCTTACTCAAATGCAAATCTTAGAGTGGCTAGACTTACTGACCAATACCCAAGCAAATGAAAAAGATCAGGCCTTTTTAAAACTCCGTGGCCATTTCATGCAACGGATAACCCAAGGGTTGTGGAGTTGTATATCACCAGATTGTGAACATAAAAAAGATACTGAACTAAAAAATTGGCCATATGGTCTTGTATATGCCAATCAACGCCAACATTGCGATTGTGGCGCACCAGTTTTAGAATTGGCATTCTGCAAAGAATGTAATGAGCCTCATTTATTGGGTGCAGTGATTGATGTTGATGGAGAAGACCGTTTAACACAAACAGTAGATGGCTATCTTGATGAGTTTTCTTTACTACAAGATCAAGAAGACGATGAAGATGCACCTAAACAAGCTTCAAAACGTGATATTTCAGAAGAAATAAACAATCATAAATTACTTCTTTCACATTATAAGACATCTCATAGAGCATATAACTTTGATAAGGAAGGTAATGAAACTTACAAAGAAGACTCTATTGTAACGCTATATGCTTGTGCAAGTAGTTGTGCGGCACCTGATTGTGGTTTTACCACCACTAAACCAGGCCAGTCTCCTGTAGAGCGTAGTATCTTAGGTGCCCCATTCTATGTCACTCAAGCAATTCCATCAGTACTAGAATTTTGTCCACAAATCAGCGAAGAAGACTTACAGGAGTCTCAAAAAGAAAAAAATCATAATTTGAGTGCTCAAAATCTTCCCGCACAAGGGAGAAAGCTCATTACCTTTACAGACAGTCGACAAGGAACCGCTCGTATGTCTGTTCAGCTTCAACAGGATGCACAACGAGCACGATTACGTGGTGCAGTTGTTGATATTTTAAAACAAGAATTTAAGAATTCATCTAATGAGAATGAGCAATTAATAAAATTGCAAAAGCGATTAGATAAATACAAGACAATGCATGATGCTGATATGCAAGATGAAATTTCAGAATTGGAAGAAAAAATTTCTTTTTTAAGTACTTCACTTGGACAAACTCAAGCTTTGTCTTGGCAAGAAATGGTCCAGCGTCTTAATCAGGTGAGTGATATTCAAAATTGGATTGCTAATGCAATTCGATACTATTCACCTAAAGTCTTCAAAGACTTAGAAGGTCTCTTCAAAGTTGCTCATCTTTTATTGTTAAGCGAATATAGCCGCCGTCCAAAGAAACGTAATAGTACTGAAACATTAGGACTAGTCAAAATTGGATACACAGGACTTGACCAAGTCCGCAGTACACCAAATGAGTATTGGGATGCAAAAAATCTAAACTTACAAGATTGGCATGACTTTCTAAAGGTCTGTTTAGACTTCTATATCCGTGAATATTACTATATTTATATTGAGCATGATATTTCGAAATGGATGGGACGTAAGATTGCAACTAAGCGCTTATTATCTTCATCTTCAGCAGCAAAAAATGATCGTCGCACTAAAAAATGGCCAAATGCAACCGCAAATTCAAAAAACCGTTTGGTGAAATTGCTCGCGCTAGGCGCTGATCTCGATCTTAATAAACCTGGCGATCTTGATATAATCAATGGTTGGCTAGAATGTGCATGGAAAGCTTTGACTCAACAAAGTCAAATTTTATCCAGTGACGTGAACCAATTCTTTTTACGACCTGAAAAAATGACTTTCAGTTTAGTAAAAGAAGCATTCATTTGTCCGAAGACTCAGCGTCTGATTGATACAACATTTAAGGGATTAACCCCTTACCTACCGCTAAAATTACCAAAAGATAAAACAGCATGGCAATGTGAAAAAATTGCAATGCCTGATATTACACAATTCTTCTCAGATGCAGATATAGCACAACGTTTAACTGAATTAAGACGCTTAATTAAACAAAACCCCCAAGTCCAAAAATTAAGACAAAATAACCTATGGAATGATCTGACTGACCGCATTGTTGAAGGTGGGTACTACTATCAAGTTGCCGAACACTCCGCCCAACAATCAAGTTCACGTTTGGAAAAGTATGAGGATCTCTTCAAAACTGGACGTTTAAATGTCATGAACTGCTCGACTACGATGGAAATGGGGGTAGATATCGGGGGGATTTCAGCTGTCGTCATGAATAACGTTCCACCGCACCCTGCCAATTATTTACAACGTGCAGGTCGAGCAGGTAGAAGTAAAGAAGCACGTGCACTATCTTATACGATCTGTAAATCAAACCCACATGATCAATATGTATTTAAACAACCTAAATGGGCTTTTGAAACCGTTATTCCGGCCCCTCATGTGACCTTCAACTCCAAACGCTTAGTTCAACGGCATGTGAATTCTCTATTATTTTCCTTATTCTTAAGAGACTTAGGACAAACCGATACTGAAAAAACACGTTTAACTTTGCAATGGTTCTACACGAAACCAGAGGATCAAGCAAGTTTATCTGTATGTGATACCTTTCTCGCTTGGCTAGCTGATCATCAATTTTTTGAGAAGGCATTAAAAACGCTTACCAGTGGAACAGCTTTAGCCACTGAGAGTGTTGAAAACTTAACAACAGAATGTGCAAGATTACTTAAACTATTACAGCAGCGTTGGTTAACTGAATTTAATAAGCTAAACAGTGAAATTTCAGCGACTAAATCAGAAAGCCCATATCGTGTACGCTTGAATTTTGAATATAAACGTTTATGCGAAGAATATTTACTTAAAGAATTAGCAGCAAAATGCTTCTTACCAGGCTATGGATTCCCTACGGATATTGTCACTTTCGAAACAAATAACTATATTGATCAGCGTCGTAAGCTTGAGGAAAAAGGTAAAGACGAAAGTCAAAAAAATCTAGAAGATAATGTCTCTTTACTTAGAGAAATGCCAACTCGTAATTTAGCAGTAGCTATTCGAGAATATGCGCCTGGTGCTGAGGTTGTTTTAGATGGATTAGTATTTAAGTCGAGTGGGATTTCATTAGCATGGCACAATATCCATAGTAATGATTCACGTGAGGCACAGAAGTTTAATCTGGCTTGGAAATGCCCACATTGCCATCAAACTGGTTATTCTTCTGAAAGCGCAGTCGACTGTACTGAACTGTATTGTGACAATACTGACTGCGGCAAAAAAATTCCTCCTCAATATACACGCCAAATTCTACAACCAGCTGGATTTGTACACGATTACTATGTAGAACCAACGAACGATGTTTCATCACAGCAATTTATTCCAGTCCAGGAACCATGGGTCGTAGCTAAAGGTGAAAAACGTTATTTACCTAATAATGCATTGGGCTATATGGTTGCTGATGAGACAGGTCATGTCCTGCATTATAGTTCTGGACTTCATGGGCATGGATATGCCATTTGTATGACTTGTGGTCGTGCAGAATCACAAACGCATGCTCACGAATTTCCAAAGGACCTTTCTCCTGAAGCCGCACATGAGCCATTAAAAGCAGTCCAAAGTGATAAATGGGATCAGGATGGAAAACGACTAGACTGTGAAGGGAGCTTATTAGTTATTAAAGATTTACATCTCGGAAGCTATATCAATACCGACGTCTTTGAACTTGTACTTCAACACCCTGAAACACATGAATATCTTTTAGTGAATGAAAAAAATACTAAAATTGCATTAACTTTGGCCGTTGCAGTACGCAAAGCTTTAGCTAAACAATTAGGGATTTCGAGTAGTGAGCTTGGGTTCGGAATTCGAAATATTTTATTGGAAGATCAAACGCAAATTCTTGCAATTCAGCTATTCGATCTGGTCAGTGGTGGTGCAGGCTTCTCAACAGAAGCTCCTCATTATATCCAGACAATTTTGTATGAAATGTTTGAAGAACTTAAATGTGATGCTAAATGTGAAAGTAGTTGTGGGCAATGTTTATTGGATACTCAAACCCGTCATTATTTCCATAAACTTGACCGTAAACTAGCAAGCAACTGGTTAGGAACCACTTATCAACATTATATTGCACCAGTTAAAGCAGAATTTTTCCCTGAAGGACAATACTCACCTCTAAATTTAACCCAATGTATTGAACGCTATTTAGGACAAGGGGCAAAACGTTTGAGCTTGGTCTTAAATGAAAATATAGATCAGTGGGATATTTTTCATCCTGAAGTAAAAAGAAAACTCATCTACTGGCAACAGAAAGAAAACTTAACAGTTGAAATCGTACTTACCCAACCACTAAATTATTATCAAGACTTTATCTCTGAGTTGGCATTATATAAAAATAGCTTAAATTTGCATTTTTCACAGGCTGAAGATGCTTCACCACATATTGTTGCACAAGTTGAATTAGAGAATAAATGTGTCACTATCGCCTGTGAAGATTTACAAGCTTCATGTCCAAATCAGAATTGGTTAAAAACTCAAAGTATCACCTTATTCAATGAAAATCAGAAAGTTTTAGTCAAGCAGGACATAACAGAGAAAATTCAATTACCATTACAACAACCGATAGTCGAGCTAGAGTTATCTTCACAGTTGAATGGTGATTTATTTCATTTCGGACATCGCTATTGGAAAGAGTTAATTACTTGTGACAAACGATTACATGATATATTTACGCACGATAAAGTTACTGATGTTATTTATATAGATCGTTATCTTCAGTCCCCAAGTAATATTCTTTTATTAAGTTCTTGGTTGGACGGCTTACAGAAAATACTGCCATTTGATATTAAAAACATAACTATTTGTACTTTATTCAAAAAGAATGAAAAAGAACAAAAGTTTTTACATCATGATTTTACTGATATTGCAACATATCGACTCACCCTAAAGTCACTATTGAAAAATAAATTAGGTCAAGATTGTCAAATTGGTATCACTGAGAATAAGGATGACATCCCTCACCGCCGCTTTATCAAATTTACATTAGAATCTGGCAAACAATTAATGATTCAATTAGATCAGGGGCTTGGTTACTGGCGTATATACGAAGTTCAATCAGATGGTAGGACCAACCAATATATTAAGTTTGATCCTTTTAATTTAAGTGATGAACAAGTAATTGAGAATTTAGAAAGTTTGGAAAAAGCATTAAGGTTAAAAAATGGTGAAACCTTTGCGACCAATGCTTATATTAAATTGTTAAATTGTTAAATTGTTAAATTGTTAAATTGTTAAATATATATTGTACTAGCTCAAACCTGATCTGACAGTTACCCATTTTTTATTGTTCCTGTCAGGTTAAATTTGAGCTAAATTCTTCTCAGCCCAAATTCATTTTCCCTCAAGTAAAGTTTTACAGGGTGTTAGACCACAGCATATTTCTCTTAATGAGCTCGTTCAGTATTATAGAATTTTAACTGTAAGCATCCCGTGAAGCCTTCTTGAGTCAGGTAGGCCTATTGAGTTTTTCTGACTATGTCAACGGCATTCTAAAATTGACCCCTTTTACCTTACAAATGGCAAAGTAAAATTGACCCCTTTGATCTCGTATTAAGTTTCAACCTGGGGCTGAATCCCAATTCTTTTTTTATCCTTCAAACGATAACTCTCACCCGATATCTGTACCACATGACAGTGATGTAATAGCCGATCTAACATCGCAGCGGTCAACGTAACATCATCCGCAAATGACTTAGACCATTGGCTAAAGGGTAAGTTACTCGTCAATATCGTACTGCCTTTTTCATAACGCTTGGCAATCACGTTAAAGAACAGATTCGCTTCTTCACGTCCAAACGGTAAATAACCAATTTCATCGATAATCAGTAACTTTGGTCCCAGTACCGCACGTTGCATATAGGTTTTCAGTTTACCTTGCTGGTAGGCTGTACTTAGTTGCAGCATGAGATCGGCGGCGGTAATGAACTTGATCTTAATGTTGTTCATGATGGCCTTATAGCCTAATGCCATAGATAAGTGCGTTTTTCCTACTCCGCTAGCCCCGAGAAACACCACATTTTCTGCTCTAGCAATAAAGCTCAGATTGAACAGTTCAATCACCTGTGATTTAGGGGCCCCTAGGGCATAATTAAAATCATAGTCTTCCAGGGTTTTGACTTGAGGCAGGCCTGAGAGTTTCATCAGTACCTGCTGACTGCGCTGTTGCCTGGCAGCATATTCATGCGTCAAGATCGCTTCAACAAAGTCGGCATAACTTCCATCTTGACCTAATGTTTGTTGTGCATGATGTGACCATTGTGATGCGATGGCAGGCAGATTGAGCTTTTGGCAAAGTTGCTCTATACGGTCGTATTGCAGATTCATCATGAAACTCCCAGCAACTGGTCATATACCGATAAGGGATGCTGCAAACTCTCGTAGGGCATGACATGCTCTGCTGCTGCAACAGGTACAGTGCAGGAACCTGTATCTGATTGCGGTAATGGCGTAAATTTTTGCTGCTCCTGTTGCAGTCGAACAGCCGGTTTTTCTTGCGTGGTGGCATGAATCCGCTGATTGGCGGTTTCATGCAGCCACCGGCCAATGTGGGCATTGGCGACATCAACATCTAACAGTAAACCCGAAGTCTTCAGGCTTGCTTTCAATGGCACAATAAAGCTTGATTTGAGGTATCCATTAAAGCGTTCAACTTTGCCTTTGGTCTGTGCACGGTAGGGCTTACATACGCGAGGACGAAAGCTGTATTTCTTGGCGCAGTCGAGCAGTTTGGGATTCCATTTATGCTGCCCCTCCTGATAGGCATCCCGTTCAATCATGATCGTTTTAGCGTTATCAAACAGTATTTCCTGAGGTACTCCTGCAAAGAACTGAAATGCATTTTCTAGACCATCGATCCATGCATCGGTACGTTCATGATCATAAAATTTCACGAAAGTCGCTCTGGAATACCCTAATGTTGCGACAAAAGCTTTTAAAGTCGTGTTGTTACGTCGAATCGTGGTGAAATCCACTTGCATTTGTTGGCCAGGTTGGGTTTCAAAACGAATGATCGGTTCCGGTTGAGCAACTGGTTTTAATGTTGCAAGATATTCCCTCAAGATCCTGATCTTTCCTGGATATCCCAACCTTAAAATTTCCTGGTAGAGCACGACAGCAGGAATCCATTCAGGATGAGCTGCGTTTACACGTTGGAGTAAATAGGGTTTATATGGGTCAAGGATACTTATTCTAGGCTGTATACGCTGATACTGAGGTGTGGTGTTTTGCCGTAAATATTTACGTACGGTATTTCTGGATACCCCCAGTTCACGACTAATGGCTTTAATAGATTTACCTTGTTGATGAAGTATTTGGATTGTCACTGCTTGCTCCAAAGTTAACATGTTGAGCAGTCCAAAATGACCGCTATATTAACCAAGGGGGTCAGTTTTTAAATGCCATTAGGGGGTCATTTTTACACTGCCGCTAACAACTAAATCAGCATCATGATATTCGCTACTCGCTGACCACTGCGCAGTAAGTTAGCAAACAGCCAGTTCTTACATCCCAAAGTCAAGAGACGCTTTTGCTTTTCCGCCCCTTGCGAAGCAATGCTTCTTGTATCAATCGGCAGGTTGCTATCATCCAAATCGCAACTTCATATAGTCCAACGTGTTAGGTTGTAGTTGATCAACTTGGCAGTTGCAGAACTTGGTGGCACCTTACAGGTACTGCAGAATATCATCCATGCCCACGGATTAAAGTTACATTACCTTTAAAGAGATGTTGTACCTACTATTTTGGCTAAGATCACATTAAATTCTAGTCAAAAAATTTCTCTGCCATATTATCCAGCTTTTCCTTTCTCACTTCCCAATCAGGCATAACCTGCTTCAAAAGCTGATAAAAGCGATCACTGTGATTATGTTCAACCAAATGACATAACTCATGCAAAATTACATAGTCAATGCATATTGTAGGGGCTTTAATTAGATGAGGATTTAATGTAATCACACCTGATGGTGAACAGTTTCCCCACTGAGTATTCATCGTGAATAAACGAATATCAGGTTTATTCTCAACCCATAATGCTCCCTCCAAAAGTCTTTCTAGACGACTCTCAAATACCACTTTTGCTCGGTTTCTATACCAATCATTTAACAGCGACTTAATATTTTCAAGAGCATTATCCAAAGTATTGACCTCTAGTTTCCCTCTGAAAAGCTTTACTACTTGGGGGCTTGAATCATCTTTGACCACTTTCAGCTGATATTGTTTACCTAAATAGAAGTGGCTCTCACCACTCCTATATTGTCGAGGTGTGATGAATTTGCGTTGTTCACGAAAATCTTTTAATTGCTTATAAATCCAACGACTACGCTGTTTTACAGCATCAATGATTGTTTGATCATCTGTATCAGGTGGTGTTGACACCACTACTCGACAATCAGAATAGACTTTAATCAGGATCTTTTGAGTACGACTCAGCCTTTCAAATACCTCAAAGTCGATAACCTCATCACCATAAATGATACTTAACTTTTTATCTGGTAACGTATTTATCCTAGAGCCCATTTAAACCGACCCGAGTAATTTGTACGATCATTTCCACAATTTTTTTGGATTGATCCATACCACTACCAATAGATTTACATTCACGGAACATCTGAGGTAATAGTTTTTTACGGATATCTGCTTCAATATTTTGTGGATTAATTGAGTTTTCAGCTACAGAGCTCATAACAGAACTATCAACCTCAAAAGCGAGTTGAATCCACTTATCTTGATTCTGTTGATCTGTTATCGAGAATGCTTCAGGTAATAGTTTCTTGAAGACACCATAATAAGCTTGAGCATGCTTATTACCACTGAACACATCAGGAATTTCATCTAAACGACGAGCTTCAACTTGTTCTTCAAATTCTCTAAAAAGCATGTGTTGCTTCAAAGGGTGATCGAACTCTTTCTCAGCTTCTTCGATGACTTGACGTAACAACTTAGAAAAAGCCTCCTGAGCATAGGGGTCATCACGTAACTCTTGCTCAATCATCTTCGTTACACGTGTTTTGATGATATCCGTTTCATTACGTGTTTTCTCTTCACTCCAATCTTCAGGCTGAGCTATTTTACCCATCTTGCCGACTTCATAAACCCCATCAGGGTCCTTAACTTCAATGCCCACAACATGCTTATCAATCAGTTTTTTAACTTGCTCAGCATACTGATCGTAGTCAATAGTCTCTCCAGCATCTCGTTTCACAATCTGACGCAAGCTTGTAAATAGTTTGACTGTTTCTTTGTAGTGCTGACGATCTGCATCAGAAAAGCTTTTATCTTCAAAGAAGGTTGCTGACTGCAATGCAACTTTTAAGCAACTTGCAAATTCTGTAAGTGCTTCATAAAAATCATCGCGAACTTTTAAGTGAATATCGACTAACTCACCCTCACGTTCTTCAATACGAGGGACTAAAACTTGGCGTAACTGCTCTGGATCATTTTTATTTTTAACATCAGCAAAAATTGCCCAAAGTGCTTTATACAAACGAGGTAATCGTTTGTATTCGGAACTCATTTGCGTATATAAACCTGTAAGATCATTAATATCATAGCCACCTTGGGTACGGGCAGCGAGATCTTGGTAATCAAGAATTGTGGCGTCCAATTCTTTTAAAATACCTCGATAGTCGATCAATAAACCAAACTTTTTCATCGGATGAAGCCGGTTTACACGCGCAATTGCTTGGATCAAATTGTGCTGTTTTAAATTTTTATCAATATAAAGAACAGCATTTTTAGGTTCATCAAAACCTGTTAAGAGCTTATCCACCACAATCAGCAATTTAAGCGAATCATCTTTTTCAAAACGCTCAATCACTTGTTTAGTATACTCTTGCTCATCCTGAGTGCCGACATTCTCTTTCCACCATTGGGTCACTTCAGGGGTAGTCGATTCATCAACATCTGTATTCCCTTCACGACTATCAGGTGGGCTCATCACCACAGCAGACTCAAACAAGCCCGCTTCATCCAAGTACTTTTTATACTTAATCGCTGAAACCTTGCTATCGCAAGCAAGCTGTCCTTTTAAACCATCATCAATATTTTTCACAAAGTGATTGGCAATATCTAACGCAATCAGGCGAATACGATCATCCGCAGTATAAATCTCACCTTTTCTCGCAAATTTACGTTTTAAATCTGCTTTTTGCTGATCGTTTAAACCTTCTGTAATCCTTTCAAACCACGTATCAATCGCTCGTTCATTGACATCTAAATCAGGGATTCGCTCTTCATAGAGCAAAGGCGTTACAGTTTTATCCTCTACTGCTCTCTGCATCGTATACGCATGAACAATAGGACCAAACTTATTAACGGTCTTTTCATCTTTAAGTAATGGCGTACCTGTAAATGCCACAAATGCAGCATTTGGAAGTGCGAGTTTCATACGCACATGGTTTTCACCACCTTGACTTCGATGCCCTTCATCAATCAGAACAATGAAGTCAGAACTTGTGTTAACACATTCAGGAAGTTTGGTTGCAGAGTTAAATTTCTGAATCAAAGAGAACATGATTCGCTCTGTACCCTTACCAATTTGTTCAGCCAAGCGTTTGCCTGAAGTCGCCATGGCATTTTGCTTGTCTTTTTTTCCTGCCAGTTCACCGCCTGATACAAAGGTTTTACTGAGTTGATCTTCCAAATCAACACGGTCAGTGACAACCAAGATACGGCATTGTTTTAAAGCTTCATGCAAGATCAAGGCTTTACTGAGAAAGACCATAGTAAAAGATTTACCTGAGCCCGTTGTATGCCAAATGACACCACCTTCACGACCACCTTTGCTATTCTTCGTACTAATACGCTCAATGAGGCGTTTGATACCAAAGATTTGCTGATAACGGGCAACAATTTTTCCTGCTTTCTTGTCGAAAAGCGTATATAGGCGAACCATTTCGAGTAGTCGTTCAGGCTTTAATAGACTAATCAGAAGTTGATCTTGACCTGTAACAGCTAAGTCTCCACCCGCAATTAGGTTTTCATACCAAGTTAAGTCATCAACTGGACGATAAGAAAATAGGCTCTGTTTTTGTGAAGTACTTAATTTCTTATTTTTAAGCGCATACATTTCTGCATCAGAAATATCTTCTTCTCGCCATACAGCCCAAAATTTTGCAGGGGTATTACATGTGCCGTAACGCCCTTCATGTCCATTTATAGAGAGTAGTAGTTGGCTATATGCAAACAGATGTGGAATTTCATCAGGTCGCTGATTACGAAGCGTCTGAGATATGCCTTCATTAATCGTTGGACCTTTCTTAGCCTGACTATCAGGCCGTTTTGCTTCAATCACAACTAAAGGGATACCATTTACAAAGCAAATGATATCGGGTCTACGTGTATCTACACCGCCTGAGCGTGTAACAGCAAATTCTTCAGTGTATGAAAAGTTATTGTTATGGATGTTATACCAATCAATCAGTGGAATCGTTGGGCTAACCTTTTTTCCATTCACAAATTCAGTTACAGGAATGCCATAAAATAAATGGTCATACATTTTTTCATTGGCGGTCAGCAACCCTTCATTCAAAGCAGGGCTACAGATTCCAGCAATTAAGTTATCAACTGATTTTGGCGATAGGGGATATTCTTTGCCCGCGAATGGAAAAGTACGTTTAGAGAGCTCTTGACGTAAAATTTGGCGTAATACCACTTGGTCTTGCTTTCCATCACGGGCAACAAGTGCCTGTGATGGGGGTAGGAAGGACCACCCCAAATTATTTAGAAGGGCCAAAGCTGGAATTTTTGCACTAAATTCTTCTTGGAATTTGGGTACATATTTATTCATATAAAGCCTTTATTTAAACTGTAAATACTATTTAACCCAATTCGCATGAAAAACCTCTTTGGTCTAAACTTTGAATTAACTCTATATATCTTTTAAATAAATAACATCTAACGTTAATTTTATAATTAACTTTTAGATAATCTCTTCCAAGTTTTTGAAAAAAAATTTCGAGGAAGCAATGATCGATAGCTATTTAAATAACTATTAGTCTTACATTGGGAAAGCTTTTTTGAGCACCCACATGGACAGGGCCTCTTATTTGCAACCCTTTTCTTCAAAGTTAATGCTTTTAAACATTCTAATACTTGATGAACATCATCTACTTTAAATAACTCTTTTAGTTCATCTATTTCTCCTGCACTACCATGTCTTAACTCCCCAAAAATAAAATCAATTTTATGATTAATTTTTAACAGACATGCGTAAGCATATGGAATAAAAAAAATTTCAAAGAAATTATTGAAACAATTATCCGTTTGAAGTTGAGCCATAAGACTAAAGGGTGAACTAAGACATATGGTTCCATCTGGATTTATATGAAAATTTCCATCATTCGGAATAACTCCACCTAACTCTCTAAATATCGGTGGGTTCCTCGGATAATCAGGGGGAATCTTTACCGAAATTTCTAATTTTTGGTTTATGACGGGATAACCTTCAGCTTCATGATAAATTTTGACACTTCCCTCTATAAATATAGAACTATCTGAAACCGGAGTTACTCGCATCAAATGGTTATTGTGCAAGAATATATCAAGACCATGGATTGAATTTACCATCAACTCAATGTCTCCATGGTTTTGCTACAACATTTTCAATCCTCTTAGGTGTTAAAATATTGGAAGCTATCAATTGATCATTTTTTCCTGAAAATTGACTAATCTCCTTTTGATTAATACGGATTGAGAATCGGTCTTCGATAGTCTCTGATAGTACAGAGATATCCTGATTATCATTAAGAATAAAGTTAAAATCACGTAGAGCACTACTCACCCAGAGGACAAAATTTCTTTTCAACTGTAGATCAGCACATTCTGGCATATTCCATCTATCTGCAAAATTTTCATCAGGATTTACTGGGTTTGGAACCACCTCTAAGCCAGAATCAGCAAATTGCTTCAATCCCATAAGTGTTTTCCGTAGAGCTTCTTCTATGGTCTGTTCTCCCGAATATGACTGTGCTGCTATCGTTGAAATAATAATTGAGATAGGTTTCGATTCAGGATTTTTTGCAAACATCTTGTCTCGATGCCGTTTTAGAAGTTGTATAGCTCTCTGCAATGGGGCTTTTTCTTTGTAAAGAGGAACTTCATCTACCTGAGATGCTTCAAATAAAGATCTCGTTGTTAAGCCTAATTTCACTCGAGAACTGAACCATAGGGCATATCCTTCTGGGTTACTAATCTGCCAATCAGCTCCTTTTTCTTCATAAGCTGGATGTCTATCATCAGTAATACAAACTGCTTTTTCTGATATATTTCCCGCCAAATTTTGATCTGTGCCATATTGACGAAGAGACTCAAAAAGCATGCCTTTTCTAGCTACATTAGCTGGTACGCACGGAACTATATCCATATGGAAGTGAATATGATCAGCATATTCCAATCGCCAGCATCGATGTTTTTCTTCTAGATCAGATTTAATATTTCTTGCAACCCGATATGCTTCTAGTTCTATACCTACTAAAGTTTTCAATTCTTCTTGAGAGTGTGTAAGAGGTTGAATACCAAATCTAAAATTACAAGCTAGATCTAGATCATACATTTCATTTTCATTTAAAGGCTTAATTGCAGTGCCTAAACGAAAAGAACCTTGGGGAAAAGTGTGTGGTTCAAACTCAGAACAAGATGATTCTGGGCGGCCAATCCATTCCCCAATATCTTGATAACGATCAATAGCTTTTTCATAAGCAGAATCAGGTAGATCAAGATTATCGATTAGTTTTTGTAAAAGAATTTCTTTATTAAAAATATTCACTATATCCCCCATTAAATCGTTAATGCTTTAATAAAGCTTCCATGTTGTCTGTTTTCATCATAAATAATCCAAGGCATTGTAGCCTTAGGCATTCGTACTCTGCCAAATTCAACTGCACATGAAATAGGCATTGCAGGAAATAAATGCAGAGGCTCATCTAACCCATAAATAGACTGAATTTCTTCTAAAGTTTTGCGAACAACACTACGAAATTCAGACAATTGTTCCGGAGAGCGAATAAAATCATTATGTTGATGAGGAGATGGCGTATAAATTTTCCATATCTCAACATCCAATCCAAGAACAGTGGTTATTCTCTCACTAGAGATTTCAGCGCTTAGCGATAAAATTAATACTGGTTTTTTCTTTTGAATACTCTCTGGCTTAGAAATAACAAAACTGAAATCATCAGGTCTGGTCTGCCACATCCATCCTTTTGGCTCACGGATTGGCTGATATGTTTCAACCGCGATTTTGTCCGTGAATAATGTCCCTAATTTTATGAGCAAAGGCATAGGAGCAAAACTAAATAAAGAAAAGTTAACGTTTTCAGTAGTTTCTATTACACTTTTCACTTTTCGCTCAAATACTTTTTCAAGATTCTGTGCTTGAAAGTCCCAATATTGATCCGTACTATCAATTAATTCGCTAGATAAAGATAATTCTATAGACTGTTCCGCAGGAAACCGTCGCGGAAACATTGCATGTACAACCTCTTTGAATTGGAGTGGCGATTTCTCTTTACCAATATCTGCACCGTATAGAACAACATGAGATTTATTATTAGGACCAATACTAGTCACTAACCAAATTCGCTCCTCATGTTCTTTTTTCCATTGACGCAAAATATCTGCCGAATAACGTATTCCTTCTTTATCCTGATCAATTGTTTTATGACAGTCATGACACATCAGCATCAGATTATCTATATCATTTAATTTGTCCTTATTGAGAACAAAAGGTCCCCATCCTCTCGGACCATCTTCCGAAAATGAATAGATATGTGCAGCTTCAGAAATATTTACTGTTTCTGTCGTAATAGGCGATTTGTATAAAGGGCGATTACATCCATTAAATTGGCATCGACCTGCAGCCCTTCCCCAGAGCATAGATCTAACTGAATCTTTAATAGCTCTTGTAATTTCTTTTGGTTTACTAGATTTATTCACCATCTTTTAGACACTTACCCCTCTTTTACCTGTTAACAATCGCTGCATTAAAGCTTTCTTCTCTTGCTTTAAACAATTGAGTTTTTTTTGTAAGGTATCAATTTCTTGATCTGCTAATGCAATAACCTTTGCAATTTTTCGTTGCTCTTGTAGTTCAGGTAGTTTAAAAACAAAACTGCTGATAGCATCAAATCCGACAGAATCACGAACTGAACCTTGGGTACTATTATCTATACGTTGTTTCGCTTCGTTTGACTGCATCCAGTAAAGGAAAAAATCACTATCTAAAGATGGAGACGTGATACTAAAAACAACATACATAGGACTTAATAAACCATTCTCAAACTGATCGAGTCTGGCAAATGAACCTACATTAATACGTGATGGGTTATAGCCATATTGGCCTTTTCTTACCACTTTATAATGAGATACTTCATCACTAGCAATCCGCTTTGAAAACTGGTTTTCAGGTAAAACAAAGCCACTATGATTTGTCACACTAAGCACTCGAGATATTAAGTTATCTTTATTACGCTGCTTCTCTTCTTTCAACAATGTTCCAAGACGATATTTTTCCCAAGGAAGATTAAATTTCACCCCTGTCTCATCGAGCAAACGCTTCTTGCCCGTGAGTAACTGTTGCATCAACGCTTTTTTCTGCTGTTGGCTATTTTCTAGCAGTTTTTCAGTAGCTGAAATCGCTTGATTCCAAGTTGAGATTATCTGTACTATTTCCTGTTGCTCCTCAATTGGTGGAAGATATACAGGTAGTACAGAAAGTTTCTCTTGTGTTAAATGTGCAATACTCGTTCTTGTCGTATAATTATCAAGTAATTTAGTACCTGCAATTTTCTCCATATAATTTTGAAAGAATTCTGGAACTATTTCACCTTTAGAACGAAGTCTATGTAAGGCTTTTTGATAAAAAATAGTTTTATGATTTTCTTTCCATATCGCACAACGTCCGACCTCTCCACCTTCACACACGAGAATATCGTTTGCTTGTAAATTAAATTTAACGATATCTTTATCATTAAAATGCATTTTTTTTAAATCAGTTAAGTCAAAACGTCCCCATTGAACGTTAGAATTACCAAGATAATAAAATTGTGGATTTTTTTTCAGAGCCTCTTTATTGAGCATTTTACCTAATTGAAGCTCAAATAAATCTCCTACTTGCTTAACATTCCAACCTTCAGGTACTTTCATTTAGTACCTCCTATATTAGATGTATAACCCAACTCCTCTAAATACTTCGCCATCTGAACTTCAAGCTCAGCAAGTTGAGTTTTTAACTGCTCACGCTCAGCACGTACAGCAACCAAATCAATCTCAGCTTCCTCTTCAAAGGTATCCACATAACGAGGAATATTTAGGTTGTAATCATTGTCTTTGATTTCCTGCAAAGTCGCCAAATACGCATACTTATCTACACTTTTACGAGCACGATAGGTTTCAACAATCTTGGCAATATTCTCTTCTGTTAAGTTGTTTTGATTTTTACCTGATTTAAACTCACTACTTGCATCAATAAACAAAACCGAATCATCAGATTTTCGCTTTTTGAAAATTAAAATTGCAGCAGGAATACCCGTACCGTAGAACAGCTTTTCAGGTAAGCCAATCACCGCATCTAATAAGTTTTCTTCAATCAGCTTCTGACGAATTTTCCCTTCGGAAGAGCCACGAAATAACACACCATGCGGAACCACAACCCCCATACGCCCCGTAACAGGTTTTAGCGTCTCGACCATGTGCGAGATAAAGGCATAATCGCCTTTGGTCTTTGGCGGTAAACCACGACGGAAGCGACCAAACTTATCATTTTCCGCATCTTCATAGCCCCATTTATCCAATGAGAATGGCGGGTTTGCAGTCACAATATCAAACAGCATCAAGTCGCCATTCTTATCCAATAATTTTGGATTACGAATCGTATCGCCCCACTCAATTTTGTGGTTATCTTCACCATGCAAGAACATATTCATCTTAGCCAGAGACCAAGTTGAACCAATCGCTTCTTGCCCGTAGAGTGCATATTCTTTGCTGTTGTGATTACTTACAACTTTACGACCACACTTCATTAACAGTGAACCAGAACCACATGCTGGGTCACAAATACTGTCACCTTTTTGTGGATCAAGTAACTCAGCAATTAAGTCCGATACTTCAGGTGGTGTATAGAATTCACCTGCCTTTTGACCACCACTCGCAGCAAAGTTTTTAATCAAAAACTCATAACCGTTACCAATAACATCAAGTAAACCGACACGGCTTGGTTTGAGATCCAACTCAGGCACAGCAAACACTTCTAAAAGGTCTTTTAGAATGGTATTTTTTTGCTTTTCTTCACCTAATTTATCGGTATTAAAAGAGATATCTTGGAAAACGCTTTTGCCTACATCTTTAAGCTTTGTACCATTGGCTTCTTCAAGTGCATGTAAAGCCATATCAATACGTTCACCATTGCCGGGCTCAAAGCGATGCTCATGCAAGGTATAGAAATTAGATTCACGAGGGAGTACAAAACGCTCGTTTTTCATCATTTCTTCAATCAGTTCAGGCTCATCACCATACTCATTTTTATAATTATCATAATGGTCTTGCCATACATCAGAGATGTATTTTAAGAATAACATTGTCAAAATATAGTCTTTGTAGGTATCTGCACTCACCGTGCCACGGAATACATCACATGCCGACCAAAGGGCTTTATTGACGGTATCTTGATTAATTTGAGTAACCATTATTTATTTCCTTGGAGCAGTTGTTTAAACATGCCCATCATCATTTGTTCACGATTTTTAAGTAATTGTTGGGTCAAGATCTGCTCTTGCTCCCAAATACGGTTTAATTCGATTATGCGTTGCTGAATGTCCAAGCTAGGGACTTCAACTTCGAACTGGCTAACTGTAGATACGCTCAGCATCGGCATCTTAGAACCCTGACTTTCTTTGCGTAACTCGTATTGCACATGAGGTTGATTCAAGTACCAGCATAAGTATTCAGACAGTACATTTTGATTTGGCATGAGAATCAAAAACTGGCTACTCACAATGAGTGGTAGTGCTTTTGCTTGATCTTGATGACCTACAAAATAATGTGCCTTGAGATACTCTCCACGACAGGGCAACAACACAGACTCAGGCGATACGATTGCGTTATTTTTACCCTGCCAATCAATTTGCGGTAAAGCATCAGCAAAAAGTGTATAGCCACATGTATCCGTTGCAATGTTACGAATATCTTTGATCTGCAATACGTGAGCATTGCCTGACTCGACTTCTTCAACCTTTTCACGGAATGTAAAACCTGTGCGGATCTCTGCAAGATCGCTCAGTTTTACGACTTTCTTTATATTTGACATAAATATGTACTCTGAAAGAGATTGAGCCATCCTTGGCTCAAATTACTTACGATGCTTTACCAACAACTTGCTTAAGCCAATCGGTTGTAGAATTATCTTTATCATCATCCAAATTGATCCAAGCGGCTTCTGGATTCAATCGTGTGACTAATAAGCCATCATCACCATCTAAAGCCTGTCTAAGATCATCTAAAATCTGCATAGCAGTCTTTTCTGAAGCAATAATCCAACAAGACTTTAATGGTCGACACCATGTTCCATAAGCCTTAATTTTTTTATCCAGCTCTTCATAGTTACGTTGTTTACGCAGGTCATAATTGATCTGATATACTTTCATTTGTTCTTAACTCCTAATGTTTAGTCGCGTTATATAGTTTTGAATACGATGACAGGTGGCCGCCTGTCATCACTAAATTTTCGCAGTAGAACTGCTATGCATTCAACTGATTGATTGCATATTAGGTTGCATTTCGACCTATGTCAATAAGTGTTTTTTTAACAGTAGAAGATCTATGATTAATAAAAAGAGTGTTCTTGCTGATTAGACTTAATTTAAAATTTGCGTATAAGAAAAAATTCTAATTAATTCATAGATATAAACACTTAATTTTTTAATAAGGCTTATATCTTCATTTCTTACCCTCTCCATCTATTAATTTTATGGGGTAATTTAATTATTATGAGTTGGACTGCTAAAATTTTAGATGTAGCTTGATCTCTTCTTTGATATTAAATTTCATAAAGTTTATTTATGATAAATTACACTAAATCTTTTGATCCAATGATATTCACTGAAAGTCAAACATCATACATAAAAAGCATTCTAAATTTTGAGGATCAAACTTCTCGTAGCAAATACCCGTATCAAAAAACAGATAGCATTCATCTGAGAACTATTCAAAAATCTTAAATAATCAAAATCCAGCTTAGGTTGTTAGCATTCACACGAAAATAAAGTCATATTAAACGTTTGTCCTAATAATATTTAAAACACAAATTTGAGATTCTAAATAAGTCAGTTTTTGCTGACTTTTCTTTTTAAACTGAAGGATAGTGTCTTTTAAGATAGGATACTCTTTCATATATTTATCAAAAAAATTAATTTCTAGACGGATTTTTTCTATATTTAAATTCACTTCAGCAAATTCACTTTTCAATTTATCCTTAAAATCGATCGTAATATCTTGTTTTAACAAAAAATTATTTAGCGATGAAACTGAGTAATTTGAAGTGTATCTGTAATTATGATGAGTACGTTTAAGAATCATCAAATCACAATTTACTAGCTCCCTTATAATACGATATGTACGTTGATAACTATTATTCGACGAAAACTCTGGGTTTTCTTTTTTAAAACCATTAAAAATTTCTTTAAACTCACTGTCTCTAAAATTTTGATTCGACAGATATTCAATCAAATGATAACTAAGTTTATGATTTAATGACATAAAATAAAACACCCAGTGTACAATAATAAAAAATATCCTATTTTGGGATATTAATAAAGATAGTACAACATTTTGAGCCATGAGCTCAATACATGATCCTAGATATAGGAAAGTTATTAACAAATTGATAGGACTACGTGAGTCGAAAAAAATGACTCAGGTACAGTTAGCTTCGTCTTTAAAAAAGCCTCAATCATATGTGGCTAAAGTTGAGAATTTTGAAAGAAGATTAGATTTCATCGAACTTTATGATTGGTTGAATGCCATTGACAGCAATTTCATCAATTTCTTGTCAGAATACTTTTCTGAATAATCTTAATTTAATTAAATTCTTGCACAGTCTGTTTCGTGCATTGAAGAAGTCTAATGATTTTAAATTGTATTAGCCCCCACAAAAACGGACAGTTAACTCGCTAATTTTAGCGACCTGAACTCACGAGGGGATTTCATTTTTAATCCACTATGCGGATGATTGCAATTGCAATCTTCTATCCATATCGGCAAAGCTTTCATTACGGTTTCAGCATCAGGCACATCATTCAAATAGACGTAATCCCGTTTGAATATCTTCACAAAGGCTTCCGCCATCCCGTTGCTCTGTGGACTTCTGATCGGTGTGGTACAGATCCGAAAGCCAAGTGCATGCGCAAATTGCTGTGTCGATTTCGCAATATAACAACTGCCATTATCTGTCAGCTATTCAACCGGCTGAGGCAAATAACTGACTGCACCAAAGCGTTTTTCCATACTCTGTACAAGTACATCACATCACTACTGATGTCGGTAGTGGTTGCAATATAACTCATGACTTCCCAATCACAGCAATCCAGGCTAAAGATCACCCGTACTTTCTCACAATTCCAACATTTAATCTCAAAGCCATCCTAACACCAGCGTCTGTTTGAAATAGATACTGCAACTTTCCCATCATGCGTCCGGTCATTCTTTAATGGTTCAGCTCGCGTGAGAAGCAACTTCTGGCTGCTTCAGTCGCCGATAGAGATTTGATCTCGATACCCCTAAGCTCAGGGCTATTTGTTGTGTTGGGTATCGTCGTGTGGCAATAAGGGCATGTGCGATATGTACTTTTTTGCCTGGGCAGTCTCTAAGGTACCCTTGAGAATTTCAGCTTCTACAGTTTTGCGTCCCAGCATTTGCTCCAGCTGTTTGACTTTTTTAACAGCGAATTATAGTCAGACACACTGACGACCTGATCATCGGCTTCCACGGCAGTGACTCCACCATCCTGCATAAGTCTTTTCCATTTAAACAGCAAACTTGGAGAGATACCATACTGTCTGGCAACAGAAGAAACGGATGAACCTGGTTGCATGGTCATGGCAACAAATTGCGCTTTTTCCTGACCTGAATAACGTCGACGACGCTGCACTGATGTAATAACTTCAATACGTTGCATAGAACACTCCTTAACCCTAGTGCTATGACTAGGTCTTAATTGAGAAGTGTCCGTTTTAATTGGGGGCTATTACATAAATACACCTAACTTTTTCCATTTGGACTGCCACCAATCTTCTAAATTGAACTTAAAGCAATATTTCAGTTTTGTATTTAAAAAAAAAATTGTAGTTACAATCTCTGTTCTTATTTGACAATCATTTTATCAATTAGGAAAACCAGCCACATTGGCAAAGAGCAGGAAGATGCTGAACGGGATGCTATGCTGATTGCAGCAGGCTATACCGTGATTCGATACACTCAGATTCCAAGCATCAGACAACTGCAAAGAGATTTGAGATAATTTAAGGTAAGGTTACTGCGCTTTCGGATGCAGCTTGGGTTGAATTTGTATCTTGCTCTGCTTTGAGCTTTTCCGCAGCTTCTCGCGCTTCGATGCGCGCAATCATTTCTGCCTGCTGCTGTTTATATTTTTCCTGATTTTTAGCATCACTATTTACCGCAAGAAAAGCCATACTCACCAAAAATATCGGTATACATAATACCAGCGCACCTAAAATTACCAGCTTTTTAACACTGCGGGGCTGCGGCTGCTCAGACATAACAAACCTACTTTAATTTCTTCACTTAATTGCACTGCTCAATATAACAAAATAAAGTCATAGCTCAAGTCTTTGAAAAGTTTTACTGTAAAAAAGGAGCCGAAGCTCCTTTGTAGATCTTAATAACTCTATTCTTTACTTAGCTGGCATATGCTCTTCAATAAATGCAACCAGTTCAGCATTCTTTTCTACAATTGCTTGAGTATGTCCTGCGCCCTCAATCCCTAGGAAAGTCACGTCTGTACCCAAAGCTGCCAAATTCTTTTGCAAAACATCTGTAACATCATAAGGTACTGCCATATCTTCCTTACCCTGAATAATCATGACTGGTACACTGATTTTTTTAGTCGCGGGTTGGTTCTCCACCAAAAATTCTTTCACAGATCTGTTTTGATCAAAAGCATCTATCAACCCCGGATATTCAGCTACTGTTCTTCCAGGATTCTGCCGCAACCATTGATCGATATCTGCACTAAACTCTGTCATTAAATCGCCTAGACACAAGCCATTTTCACCAGTGGTTCCTTCTGCACGCTCAGCAACCAGTTTTGCACTGGA
Organism: Acinetobacter sp. YH12151; assembly: GCF_013418355.1. Classification (NCBI taxonomy): domain Bacteria; kingdom Pseudomonadati; phylum Pseudomonadota; class Gammaproteobacteria; order Moraxellales; family Moraxellaceae; genus Acinetobacter; species Acinetobacter sp. YH12151. The sequence continues at coordinate 94,595 of NZ_VPCG01000002.1, forward strand.
TTCAAAAATATTCTGATATACAAAATTTGGCTCATAAGCTTTAATTCCAACTGCCACATATGCTGCATAAGCAAGTAATTCTGAATACACAGCTTTGGCAGTTCCTGCCGGAACAACACCAGCACCCTCACCGAAAACTAATCGATTTAAAGCTTGTGGGGCAACTGTACCAATAATATAACCTAGGCTGGAGGCTGGTGCCGCAGCAACCGCTGCCTTATAGTTTGGATCATTTCCTGCAAATTCTGCCGTTGCAAGCGAAGCATGCCCCCCTTGTGATTGACCCACAGAAACCCAAGCTCCATTAAATCTATTCCCTTGCTGTTGCTTAAATCCTTTCACTGCATAAATTGCAGATTGTGCCGCACTCTCTAAATGTAAATAAGGATGAATGCCCTGTGTACCCAATCCTTCATAATCAGGAGCAACAATCACATAGCCTTTGGCAAGCAGACTCTCAGCCATGGCTTTAAAGCGTGGGTTAAAAGTATTTCGACTTGGTGCACAACTATCACCGCTCCCTACTGTACCGTGCTCCCAGACAACAACACGCCAACCATCTCGTGGTTGTTGTGTTCGCGGATAAATTACCAAGGCAGTAGCTTCTGCAGTCCTATTCTGTACATTTGGCATGTTATAGCGCATAACCCGAATACTTGATGCTTGAGACATAACATCTTGGGTATACGTTTGTTCACCGAGAAAAACCTGAGGCTGCGGGACAAAGAAATCATTATCATCATCGTTACACGCAGATAAAAATAGTACCGAGGAACACAGCACACCTAACATCAATTTCTTATAACTGTTCTACATATTTCTATCCTTTTATTGTTATTCCCTATCTCTTAATCGAGATCACTCAAAATTAATCATAAAAAAAGCATCCTTTATAGGATGCTTTTGTTGTTATCCGACATACGGTAATTATCTTAGAGCAAACAATATTCCCACAAAAATAATGAGGCCAATCCAACGGTTATGACGGAATGCCCAAAAACATAGCTGTGGATTTTTATCGCGAGTTTTAAACCATTGGTAAATAAAATCAGCAGCAACCAGCAAAAGTGCTAACAAGCCAAATGGAATCAATAAATTTTCCAGCCAAAGTGCAGCACCTATCAATAAAATACTGCTCGCCTGCAAGGTGCTAATGATTGGAATATCATAGCGACCAAACAGAATTGCGGTTGATTTTACTCCAATCTTTAAATCATATTCACGGTCTGCAATCGCATATTGAGTATCGTAGGCCACAGTCCAGGCCAGATTACCAAAATACAATAACCAGCAAGTCAGATCAGGTGTTTGCCCAACAGCGGTATAGGCCATGGGTATGGCCCAGGAAAATGCTGCACCCAAAAATACCTGAGGCAAATGGGTATAACGTTTCATAAAAGGATAAATAAACGCTAACAGCAAAGCCCCAAATGACCAGTAAAAAGTTTCGATCGGCAAGAAAAATAGCAGACAGGCGCTGGCAGCCACCAAAACCAGAAATACCATCACCGCTTCTTTGGCGCTGATGACTCCGGTCGCTAGTGGTCGGTTTTTAGTACGCTCCACATGCGCATCGACTTTACGGTCAGCAAAATCATTGATGGCACAACCCGCCGCCCGCATAAAAATCACACCCAAAATCATGGGAATTAAAATTTCAATGCGTAGCATCCCCTGAGCAGCAATCCATAACGCCCACAAGGTTGGCCAAAAGACCAGTTCAGTACCAATCGGTTTATCAAAACGACAAAGATAATAATAGGCGCCAAGACGCTCACGCCAGGTTATTGCTTGTGCAGTTGCCATATAAAGTCAAGCCCTTGAATTTTGTATAAAGTGTTCAAATGCCGGTAAAAATGTTTCTTGTACGATAAATTTACAGCCGTGCCAAGTATAGCAGCTCTGACGCGTCCAACCCTCTTCTAAAAGAATGACCCGACGCTGGCAGAGTGGATTCGTCCGTTGAAACAGGAACCAGCCAATTGGCTTAGTCCCAATATGCTGAAAGATTCGGGCTTTTTTTTGCAGGCTTAAAATTGGAAAAATACTCTTTGCTTTCACCCAGGGCGACTGTTCTGAACCATAGAGATAGCTTTCCCGCACCCAGGAAGTATGCTGATGTGACATCTGCATCCATTTGGCATTGGCGAAGCTTAAACGCTGAAAATGCTCTTGAATAGGCTCAACATGAAATTGTCCCTGCGCCAAGCCGGTCAATTGCTGTGTCAGAGAACCTGATGCATACAGCCATGGTTTTAGCTCAGCAGACATAGTGGGCATCAAGGCATGCTGATTTTTAGAAAAATACGTCATGTTTAACAGTTATCTGCTTTAGCAATCACTTCAAATTTGCCTTGGGGTGTTTTAATTAAAATTAAGCCTTCAGCGCTTAAATAAAACTCTTTTGGATAGTCAAATGTAAGTGCCAGTTCAGGATTTTTCAGTTCAACAAACTGTGCTTGTTTATAACCTTCAATGGTACGCCCTACTTCCAAATACGTAACTTCAGAAAAATTTAACTTAAAACCTTGCGCATGGTCTTTAGGATCATTCCAAGGAAAAAATCCGGTATGTTTTTTACGTGGTTTAGTCATAACAATCTAATTCAACATTCTTTGCTTTATATTAACCCAGTATAGAAAAAACCCGCGACATGCGCGGGTTTTTTACAGTGAAATTCTTGAAAGAATTACAGGCTGTAGTACATCTCGAATTCAACTGGGTGAGTGGTCGTGTTTAAACGACGCACTTCTTCAGTTTTAAGTTCGATATAGGCATCAAGCATGTCTTTCGTGAACACGCCACCTTTCAGCAGGTAATCATGATCTACTTCAAGTGCTTCAAGCGCCATATCCAGACTATGCGCCACAGTCGGGATTTTCGCTTCTTCTTCAGGAGGAAGATCGTACAGGTTTTTGTCAGCCGCTTCACCTGGGTGAATCTTGTTTTGAATACCGTCGATACCTGCCATCAACAATGCCGCGAAACCGAGGTAGGGGTTCATCATCGGATCTGGGAAGCGAGCTTCAATACGCTTGCCTTTCGGGCTTGACACGTAAGGAATACGGATAGATGCAGAACGGTTACGCGCTGAGTAAGCAAGCATAATCGGTGCTTCAAAATGCGGAACCAGACGCTTGTACGAGTTTGTAGAAGGGTTGGTTAATGCATTCAATGAACGCGCATGTTTGATAATACCGCCAATGAAGTACAATGCCATTTCTGAAAGGCCTGCATATTCATCACCAGCAAACAGGTTCTTGCCATCTTTAGAGATCGACATGTGAACGTGCATACCAGAACCGTTATCGCCAACCATTGGTTTAGGCATAAAGGTTGCTGTTTTCGCATATTGATGCGCAACGTTCCAAACCGCATATTTAAACTGTTGAACTTCGTCCGCTTTACGAACCATGGTGTTGAAGCTTACACCAATTTCTAACTGGCAAGATGCAACTTCATGATGATGTACTTCTACACGACCTGGGCCCATGATGTCTTCAATTTTGGCACACATATCTGCACGCATATCATGTGAAGAATCAACTGGAGGAACCGGGAAGTAACCGCCTTTTACGCGTGGACGGTGACCAGAGTTACCACCTTCGTAGTCATTGTTGGTTGACCAGGCAGCTTCTTCAGCGATCAATGTATGGCGCGCGCCAGACATATCGATTTCCCATTTTACTTCGTCAAATACGAAGAATTCTGGTTCTGGGCCAAAGAATGCTGTATCACCAATACCTGTTGATTTTAGGTATTCTTCAGCACGGCGAGCAATCGAACGTGGGTCACGGTCATAACCCTGACCTGTAGAAGGCTCAATCACATCACAAGTCACAACAACTGTAGGCTCGGCAAAGAACGGGTCGATGAAACCGGTTTCTGCATCTGGGCGTAAAATCATGTCAGATGCTTCGATGCCCTTCCAACCAGCAATTGAAGAACCGTCGAACATTTTACCGTCTTCAAAAGTATCTTCGTCGATTGTATCTGCTGGGTAAGTCACATGTTGTTCTTTACCTTTAGTATCCGTAAAACGGAAATCGACCCATTTCGCGCCACTTTCTTGGATGAGTTGAAGGACTTTGTTCGCCATGCTCATTTTGCTCCGATGAATTTTTGTTGCACTCGTTACGTGCGTGTTAGTAGTTGGTAGTCATTAAGCAATTACCGTACCAACTATTCAAAGTATAGATAAAATCTTGAAATCTATATAAGAAATCATGAAGTGACAAAAATACTTTGCGACTATTATACTAGTTGAGAAACTAAATGCACTATATTCAGGCATTCTTCATTTATTTTATTTCTGCTTTATTTTTTAGCGCACCTAAATAGTGCAATCACCTATAGAAGTGTATTAAAAACATAGTTTTTTATATAAAATTTGCTACTTTTTCGTGTATTTGTTTAAAAAACACCCATATGTTGCTAAAAAATTGACCGTTTTCTTATGGTCTGAGACAAACAGAGATCTGCAACATGCAGTTGCTCAGTGAATATTTTGAGGCATTTTCTTTAAATATACTTTCTACACCATAGTCTATATAAATTTCTATTATTCAAGTGATGCTTTTTTCAACAAACTTTAGATCAATATTGCTGATTATTTTTAACTTATCAATTTTTCCCTAAAAAATACACAGCCTAAAGTCTCTTTAAGTAAGTCTATTACTTTAAATCATGATTAAAATTTTATTTCAGTTGATACAGATGCTTTTAAAGCAAATAAATTGAGCAAAATTGTTGCGCCGAATACGGCTATTTTTTGCTATGATGAATAGTGCTTTATTTTCACACAATGAAATCAATGATTTAGTCGTGTCACACCCGTGCTTGCAATAAGCGCAAATAAAGTACGATCTGGACAACTTTAGCACAGTTAAGTGCATTAATTTCAATAGGTTAAGCTCATGCTTTTAATGGTCGACAACTATGACTCCTTTACTTACAACATCGTTCAATATTTTGGCGAATTGAATCAAGAAGTAAAAGTAGTCCGTAATGATGCCGTGACATTGGAAGATATAGAGCGATGGCAACCCAAGTATTTAGTGATTGGCCCCGGCCCATGCTCGCCGAGTGAAGCAGGCATTTCGATTCCTGCGATTCAGCATTTTGCTGGAAAAATTCCGTTATTGGGCGTTTGTCTCGGCCATCAGAGTATTGGTCAGGCATTTGGCGGTGACATCATACGTGCCAAACGTGTCATGCACGGCCGTCTGTCGGATATGTACCACAGCGATACCGGGATTTTCAGCAATCTTCCGTCGCCATTTCCTGCAACGCGCTATCATTCCCTGGTGATTGATCAAGCCACCTTGCCTGAATGTCTGGAAGTGACCTGCTGGACCAATGAAGCCGATGGTTCTATGGAAGAAATTATGGGGGTAAAACATAAGACATTGCCGGTCGAAGGCGTGCAGTTCCATCCTGAATCGATCCTGAGCCAGCATGGCCATCAAATCTTTAAAAACTTTCTCGAAATTTATGCCTAAGAACATCTTATGAATATTCAACAAGCTTTAAACAATATTACCAAAAACATTCACCTGACTCAGGATCAAATGCAAGACGTGATGCGTGCCATCATGTCAGGTGAAACCACTGATGCCCAGATTGGTGCCCTGCTGATGGGTTTGCGCCTTAAAGGCGAAAGCATTGATGAAATTACCGCAGCCGCACGGGTCATGCGTGAACTGGCTACCAAAATTGATGTCAGCGATATTCCCTATTTAGTCGATATTGTCGGTACAGGCGGTGATGGTCAAAACCTGTTTAACGTCTCTACCGCGTCTGCATTTGTGATCGCAGCAGCAGGCGCAACCATTGCTAAACATGGCAACCGTGGCGTTTCGACCAAATCAGGCTCGTCAGATTTACTGGAACAGGCTGGGATTAATCTTGACCTGAATATGCAGCAAACCGAGCGTTGTATCCGTGATGTGGGGGTCGGATTTCTGTTCGCACCGAATCATCATACAGCCATGAAATATGCAATCGGCCCGCGTAAAGAATTGGGTATTCGCAGCATTTTCAATTTACTTGGCCCGCTGACCAATCCGGCCGGCGTCAATCGCTTAGTCATTGGCGTGTTTTCCAATGAACTGTGTCGTCCGATTGCAGAAGTGATGAAACAGCTCGGTGCTGAACATGTGATGGTGGTGCATTCTCGCGACGGGCTGGATGAGATCAGTCTTGCATCTGCAACGTATGTGGCTGAGCTAAAAAATGGCGAAGTGACTGAATGGGAAATTACCCCTGAATTGGTTAATATCGAATCTCAAACCTTGACTGGTTTAATTGTAGAAGATTCTGCACAGAGTCTGGCATTAATCAAGGATGCATTGGGCAAGAAAAAATCAGAGATCGGTGATAAAGCGGCCAATATGATTGCCCTGAATGCCGGTGCAGGTATTTATGTTTCCGGTTTGACCAGCAGCTATAAACATGGTGTTGCATTGGCACATGACATTATTTATGGCGGCCAGGCTCTGGAGAAAATGAGTGTGCTGTCTGAATTTACCAAAACCATTAAACAATACGAAGCTTAATTCGGTCAGGAATTTTGATCATGGTGGATATCGCAAATACAATTTTAGGCAAGATTGTTGACCGTAAAACGGAAGAATTTGCTCTACGTTTAAAGCAGAAAAGCTATAAAGATCTGGAAGAGCTGGCTCAAGGTGCATCAGCTGTGCGTGGTTTTGCCCAGTCTTTAATGTCAAAACGTCCGGGTGTAATTGCTGAAATCAAGAAAGCCTCACCATCTAAGGGGATTATTCGTGAGAATTTTAATCCTGCAGAAATTGCAGCACAGTATCAAGATGCGGGTGCCGCATGTTTATCTGTCCTGACCGATGTGGACTTTTTTCAGGGTGCAGATGAAAATATTCAGATTGCCCGTTCGCATTGTGACCTGCCGGCGCTGCGCAAAGATTTCCTGATCGATCCTTATGGAGTCATTGAAGCACGTGCCTTAGATGCAGATTGTATTTTACTGATTGTGGCATGTCTGTCAGATCAGCAACTGGAAGAAATGTCGAAGACTGCTTTTGAGCATAATTTAGATGTTTTAGTTGAAGTACATGATGAAGCTGAACTGGAACGTGCGCTGAAACTTTCAGATCGCTGCTTGCTGGGTGTGAATAACCGTAATTTAAAAACCTTCGATGTCGATTTAGATACCTCGATTCGTTTAAAGAACTTACTCGATCCCTCTCGCCTGTTAGTCACTGAAAGTGGTATTGCTACCCCTGCCGATGTGGCGATGATGCAACAGCATGATATTCATGCCTTTCTGGTCGGTGAAAGTTTTATGAAACAGCCTCGACCTGATCATGCATTCCGTAACCTGTTTGGTGAGCCTGAATCGGTTTAACTATTGACTAGTTTAATACTTAGACCAAGCCCAATCTCAGGATTGGGCTTTTTTATTTTCAGGATTGATAAGAAAAGAAATAGCATCATGTGAATTCATAAATACCGAGACATGCCATGCAAGCAATTCATTTCTCCTTTATCTATTTTCAGACTATAATTCTGTTAAATTCCGCATCTTCCTTGTTTTTACATTATGAGTAAACACGATTCTTCATTATCTAAAGATCAGTACAACCTGCTGAAATCTTTTAAGAAGCAAATTACACAGCCGCATAGCCCTGCGGTTGTTGCTGCACCCGTTGAAAAGACTGTCGAGCAAGAAGCTTTAGAAGAACTGGAATTATTCCGCAAACAAATGCAGGGCGTGCAAAAAATTGAATCGGGAAATACCGTTCAATTGGACAAACCGCGCAAGAAAAAACCGGATGCACAAGTCCTGGCAAAGCGTGCAGCGGCGACTGGCCCGATGGAAACAGATGCCATGGCATTATCGGACACGCAGGCCATGCTCAATCCTGTCGGGAGTCAGGCCAACTTGAGCTATCGCATTGCCACCTTGCAGCATAAAGTGTTTGAAGACTTAAAAGCCGGCAATTTACGCTGGTTTGAAGCTGTGGATCTGCATGGCTGTACCGTGGAAGAAGCGCGTCAGGCGGTGCTACAAATTATCCAGATCGCCAAAGATGAAAACCAGAACGTGATTAAGATCGTACACGGTAAAGGCCCGGAAGCGATTTTAAAAACCTATGTGAATGGTTGGCTGCGTCAGCATCGCGATGTTTTGGCTTTTGTCAGTGCGCCTGAAAAACAAGGCGGTACTGGTGCAGTTCTGGTTCTGCTAAAACGTGCAGAAAAGAATCCAAAGTTTAAACAGTAACCGGTTTTCGCCTCAAAACAAGGCATTGTAAAAGTTTTCTGCTACAATGCCGTCCTTGTTCATTCTCAGTTTAAGTGAATACGTCATATGACTATGCAGCAATCCTACGCAAACATTCTTACTGCCGTTGGCGAAGATCTCAATCGCCCTGGTCTCAAAGATACGCCTGTGCGTGCTGCCAAAGCATTTTCATATTTAACCTCGGGTTATAGTCAGACACTTGAAGAAGTCACCAACAAAGCGGTCTTTCCTTCCGACAACCGTGAAATGGTGCTGGTCAAAAACATCGAATTCTATTCCTTATGTGAACATCATTTATTACCATTTTATGGCCGTGTCCATATCGCCTATTTACCAGAAGGTCATGTCTTGGGCCTGTCCAAATTTGCCCGTATTACTGAAATGTTTGCGCGTCGTTTGCAAATCCAGGAAAACTTGACCCAGCAAATTGCAGAAGCAGTGGCGGAAATCACCAAAGCACGTGGTGTCGCCGTGATGATTGATTCTGCACATATGTGCATGATGATGCGTGGTGTGGGCAAACAGGAATCGACCACACGTACAGTTTCTTTTATTGGTGATTTTAAAACCGATAAAGAAACCCGCCGTGAGTTTTTAAGTGCAGTGCCAGAAAGCTACTAAGCCTTAAAAGCCAGTTATTTAAAGCCTCGATCATTCGGGGTTTTTTTAATTTCTTATAAACTGCTCTGGTCAGAGAATATCGATATCACAGCTGCTGTTGACCAAATTTGCATTCGTTATACTTGCAGCTAAACAATTGCTGCTTATCTTTGCAACAAGCCTACATTTAGATACATGATAAAGTTTTAATCCAGTTAGTCCTCGCTTAAAGTAAATTGACGTTGATATACAGCAAACAGCTTTATATCTTTCTGCTTGATTTTTAATGACAAGGAAAATGACCATGGCGAATAGCAAAAACAATCAGGACAAAGACAGCAAAAAATCTGCAAAAACTGCTAAAAAGACGCAAGATGAAAAACTGAAGAAGTCGAACAAAAGCAGTGACAAGGACAGCGATCGCAAAGTCAGCAAAAAAGCTGAAAGTGCTAAATCTAAAGCAGCATCTTCTAAAAAAGAGAATGCCAGTAAAGATGAAAAAGTAAAGGCGAAGAAAAGTGCGAGTTCTAAAGGCAGCGATAAAGCCAAAGACCTGAAAACATCTTCAGCGAAAAAACCGGCTAAAGCGAAAAGCAGCAATAAGAGCAAAGATGAAGACAGCAAGACGAAAAAATCTTCTTCAAAAAAATCAGCACCGGCCAAAAAGCAGTCAAGCACTTCGTCCAAGAGCAAGTCTGATAAAGCCAAAACCTCGAAGACCAGTTCGAAAAAGTCAAAGTAAAATCCAAGCCCCATGACTGGGGCTTTTCTTGATCCTGATCTCGGGTGAGTAGATCAGTAGAATTATTTTATATTTTTTAGTGTGTTCTTTATTGGGTGATATCTACTCTTCTAAATATAAGGCAAAGATATGAGTCCAGCAGCCAAAAATCCGCCGCCAAAACGTCAGTCACGGGTGGTGTCGAATAGTTTTGATTATTCTCTGGACTTCGAAAAGATTAATTTTCGCAAACGGCCCGAGTTGTACCGAATTGGCCGAGGAGAACAAGGCGTATTATTGGTGGAGCCTTATAAATCTGAAATTCTGCCGCACTGGCGCTTTGCGGATGAAGAAAAAGCCCAAGCCAGCAGTGACAAAATTTATCAGCTATTCCTAGCTTATTTAAAACAAGATGATTTTATCGGTGCGGACATGGCACGCAAGTTTTTACAGATGGGTTATACCCGTGCCCGCCGTTACGCCAACCATAAAGGTGGTAAAAAATATGATGGGCCGGTTCCGAAAGATAAGAAAGGCTTAAGCGGCGCACATGGCCGTTCAGAATTGCCACGCAGCCACGAAGATCCGGTCAAAGCAGCGGCCGCCAACATTTTTAAACAAAAATGGAATGATGCGAAAAACCATCCAGACTATATTCAGCAAAAGCGAAAATTTCAGGCATTTATCCAGCAACATACGGCAGAGGAATAAAACTTTTAAGCTAGCTGGATCATTGCTGCCCCACTGGATTTGAGGGTGACTGTGCCATATAGACCCGGTTACGACCGGTATTTTTCGCCATATACAGTGCGGCATCCGCAGCATCTAAAAATCGCTGATAATCCGGATGCCCGTCATAGAGCGTACATCCAATACTGATCGTGATTTTAAACTGTTGTCCTTGCGCGGTTTTAATCATGCCATTTTCAACATATTTACGAATACTTTCGGCAATACTTAAGGCACGTTGTTTATCTGTGTCGACCAGCAACAATAAGAATTCTTCCCCACCGACCCGGAAGGCATAATCACTGCCCTGACTGTATTTTTGCAGCGCTTCGGCAATAAATTTAAGTGCCAGATCACCTGCGGCATGTCCAAATTTATCATTGATACTTTTAAAGAAATCGGCATCCATCGCAAGTAAAGACAAAGGTGTATGATTTTTACGGGAAAAAGTGATTTCACGGGAAATCACCGTATTTAAATAACGGCGATTTAACAACTGGGTCAATGAATCATTGCCTGATTCAATATATTCCGCAACCTGAAATAACTGATCGACCAGCAGTTGAATTTCACGGTTTAAGTCACGGATTTGTTGAATCAGCCCCAAGACATTATTTTTATCCGTACAATCCATGATGGTCTGATTAATTGCATCAATCTGATAAATCCGCTCAATGATTAAATCGACCTGGTCCGAACCGGTAAAAGCATAAGAGGCTTTATGGATAAACCATAAACCGAACTCGGATTTGGACAACATCGGATGCTTTAAATTGTCAGGGCTCGAAAAGACCTTAAACATCAGTTCATTTTCCCAGTCCAGCAATGAGCTGCGCTGTTTGTCTTTTTGTACCGCTACATCCTGCATGGCTGAAAAAACACGGTAACTGTGTTTGATTTCCTGATTCATGGCTGTTTTGGCTTCATAAGAACGGCACATGATTTCTGTGGCAAAGCCCATGATTTGCACAATATAACTGCAGGCGGTCAACATGCTGTTTTGAGAAGATGCTTGCAACAGTTCAAAAACCTTGCGTTCAATTTCGCGAACACCACGCATGATTAACCAAGAAGGTATACCGACCCGGGCATGTACATGTCCAACCATCGCCTGCTTTTGTACGGCTTGCGCATAACTCTTGTTGATCGGTACGCTAAAACTTTCTGACAGCCATTGAATCAAAGTATTACGCAAACGCTGCTGAACCATCTGTTCGGTCAGGAACTGGGCCGATTCTTTTTCTAAGAGCATATTCTTATAGAATTCTTCGACCAGAATAACAGAATGTTCCTGAACAAAATGAAATGCATGCAATAGATCATCTGCTGAATAATTCTGACAGATCTGCCTCCATTGTTCGGCCAGCATTGCCATGCATTCATTATTCATACGCCCCATTCCCCAAAACACTGCAATTTGCACTAACATTATGTGACAAATATAACAAAATTCGGGTGCGTTAACTAAAATATCGACAAGATTATTCCAATTATACTGATCGATGATTCACAGGAAAAGTTTCGTAAACTAGCCCTTAAAATATATAAGCCGTTTAAAAATAACGGATCAGGCCCAAACTCCATTGATCCCAGTCTTTCGCCTGTTGTTGCTGATATTCCCAAGACAATCGAACCGCATTCTGTGCAGTAAAGGCATATTGCAATTGGGTATTTAGCTTCAGATGCCAGCGATGCGAATCTTCCCAATAAGGCAGTTCCACTTGCACCAGACTGTTGATCTGATCAGTCCAGATATTCTGGCAGCCCAAAGTTGGCCCTGCTCCTACGCGCCAACCCTGATCGAGCGCCTTGCCCGCCTGAACGTGAGTTTGCATTTGTGCATAGCACAAATGTTCGCGGCTCGCATTTGCCCAGCTATAGCCCGCTTGGGTCTTAAAACCGGCGACGCCATGCTGTTGCTCTTCGCTAAACTGGCCATGACGGTCTAAGGCTTCCTGTGTCCAGCCCAGATTAAAACCCCAAGATAAGGGCGTATTAAATGGATTAATCGGGTTATAGGAATTGACGGCCAGTAAATCCAGATGTTCCAGTTTGAGTTCACTATTACGATATTGTAATGCCCCATCCAGAAACAGCAGTTGTGTGCCGGTACGCAAACCACCCTGTGGATCGATTAAATCATGATAGGCATGCCGATGCCCAAGCTGAACAAAGGATTCACCCTGAACCTGTCCGGCCTCAAAACTGATATTTCGTGCATGATGACTTTGTACTGGATCTGTTTTCGGACGCTCAGGTGCTTGACGCTGTTTCTCGATAGCCAGCTGACTTCTTAAGCCCAATAACTTGCGAAAACGTGGCTGGGCAAAGGACTCATCTACTTTCTGTCTGAGAAAATCCAGATATAGATGATCATAGGCCATTTCCAGCACTTTGGCCTGATCCTCTGCCGGATAAGTTTGCAACATTGAAGGCATGGTACCTGTTTCTGCATAAGCCAGCTGATGAGCCTTTTTTGCCAAAGCTTTGCCATGCTGTCTAGATTGAGCCAGCAACTGTGTTTCCAGGGCAGGACGATAAACTTTCTGTTTGATCAAGCCCTGCTGTTCTACCACTTTCAAGGTTTCGATCGGAATGGCAGTCGAATTAAACTGTTTTTGTAGATTCAACTCAGGACGCACCAGATCGAATAGCCCCAGCAGGCGATAAGCACAATTATCGTTGATAAAATAATAAGGGAAACTCACCTTCTGCATTTCCCAAAGATGCTGCACCAGAAACCGGGTCTCTTGCGGCGTTAAATTTAATTCATATTCCCATAAATCCCGGCTTTCAAAGTCGCCATATTCTTTGACCTTGCGATAATACGGCATCAGGGAATATTCACCCAGATATTGTCCGGTCAGTCCTTTCCAGGCAAATGACCAGTTGTCATTGCCGTCGACGGTTGCGGCATAGTTAACGGCATAGGAAATCAGGTTGAGCTGCTGTTGATCTTTGGGATCTAGACGCAACAAGGTATGCCCGAACATCGAACTGGGATTGCCCATAAAATCTGTGGCATAAATCAGCGTGGCCTGATAGGGCTTGACCTCAGCAATCCATCGATCAAAATCCGGACAACTCACTTCAGGTAATTGCTGTTCGGAAATATCCAGCTGCTGCATTAACCAGCTGCTTCGGGCCGGAAACTTACAACGGATGGACTGATTCGGTTCTGTACTGCCAAATAAGGCCTGAATATTATGCTGTATTTCTTTTTTGAGATCAGTCTTTCCCTGCTCTGCCAGAAAATAGCCTGAATAATCGACCTCGCTGTGGCCTTTAGAATTGGCATACATCAGACGCTGCCAGGTGGTGCTCTGATCCAGACGTTTGCTTTTGGCCTGATCGAGATAATGCTGGATATCTGGATTAATTTCGTTTGAAAAACTTAAGGGACTGAAGGCCAGACCCAACATGAAGAACGCATATTTCATTCAGTTAACTTATTCTCGTCAATTTCTTTGAGTCATAAGAAAAACCCTGCCAGAGCAGCAGGGTTTTCAAAGTGCGGATCAGATATAAGATTTCAATACTTCATCTTTGGCCATCACTGTTTGTAATGAACTCAGAACTTGAAGGGTATTCTGGTTTTGTTCGGAATAGATTTCAGAAAAATTCTGCTTGGAAATGTTAAAGAAATGGCCTTTGTCTTCAGATTTGATATTCAGAAGTTCGGCCAGAACATTCAGGCTTTCACCTTCGCCCACTGCCATATCACGCGCCAGTGCTTCAGCATTTTCATTGGTAAAAGTCACCACTTGAGCGGTGACTGTTCCACCCTGGCTACAACCCAAAGTACCAAACGTGATCCCGAGCCATTGATTCGTGAAAAGAACGTTGGTGGTACCTGCTAAAAGTTTAGGAATAATACCAGTCTGACCGGCCCACACCTGACTTCCGATACCACAGCCGACATCTCGGTCAGCCATCGCCATACTTGAACCAGTCGCTAATACTGCCGCCAGCATAATTTTTTTCAACATACTTATTCTCCAGTTATTCTCATGCAATCTTTGTTATTACTCTCATTATGTAATTTGACTTACACACTCAGCAGAGTAGCGATAAGTCAGGTTTGGCGCAATCGAAAAAATGCATGCTTTACATAAACATAACCTGAATAATTCCATTACTCTTTCAGCGTCCAGTCGCCATGTAAATTGCGCTGCCCTAAAATCTTCAGTACCAAGACCAGACTCAGCAATAACAACAAATACCAGGACCCGAGTTTGCCCCAGCCCACCATATGCCATTGTTCAATCTGACTTGGATAGAGCCAGATCTGATAAAAGGTACTGATGTTCTCGGCAATCCAGATGATAAAGGCCAGCAGCAGCAAGATCGGTAACATTGGCAACTGAAAAGCGTGCTGATTCAACTGAAAACGAATTTTAGTTTTCCAGAACATCAGCACGCTCCAGACAAATAAAAGCATGCGATAGTCAGGAATAAAAAACTTGCTCATAAAGTTGATATAAGACAACACCGCCAGCAGCAACATATGGCGAAAGCCTGGCAACTTTTCAAATGAGACCTGATATAAACGCAAGGAACGCGCAAAAAAACTGCCGACCGCAGAATACATAAAACCGGCAAATAAAGGCACGGTCATAATTTTAAAGATTGCCGGTTGTGGATAATACCAGGAGGCAATCGCAGGATGGGTCAGAAAGATTTCCATCACCATGGCCATGAGATGAAACAGCGCAATCACTTTGGCTTCGGCCCAGGATTCCAGTTTGGTATAAAGCAGCAGCACCTGAATGAGCAGGGCAAAAAATAACAGATAGTCATAACGGTAAAAACCGTAAAACAGATCACTGCCCATGGCAGCAGTGAGTGCAAACGCCAGCAGGAGCAGAATCCCGAATAAGGCAGCCGAAGCTGCCTTATAGGTAAATTCAAACCCTGATTTGAATAGATCGATCAAGGTTTAAATCCTAAAGATATTTAGCACTATACTCATGTACGGTATCAATAAAGGCTTTTGGATTGGCTGGATCGACCCACTGGGTAATGCCGTGGCCGAGGTTTGCTACATAACCGGTTTTTTCACCATTGGCATAAGCATCATCCAGCATGGCTTTGGTCGCCTTAATAATAGTTTCCGATGAACCATATAAAGTCGCAGGATCCAGGTTACCCTGAAGCGCAGCACGACCCGCAACGGTTTGACGTGCTACATCCAGTGGTGTGGTCCAGTCCAGACCAAAGGCATCTGCGCCTGTAGCGATCATCGGTTCCAACCACTGACCGCCACCTTTGGTAAACAGAATTACTGGAATCTTGCGGCCATCTTTTTCACGGTGCAAGCCAGCAACAATCTTCTTCATATAGTTGAGCGAGAATTCAATATATTCACGATGTGCCAGTGCGCCGCCCCAACTATCAAAAATCTGTACCGCTTGTGCACCTGCATCAATCTGCGCATTCAGATAATCAATCACGGCATCGGCTAGACGTTCCAGCAAAGCATGCAGCACTTCAGGCTGTGCATACATCATATTTTTGGTGAAGCGGAAATCTTTGCTTGAACCGCCTTCTACCATATAAGTCGCCAAGGTCCACGGACTGCCAGAGAAACCGATCAGAGGAACCTGGCCACCCAAGGCTGAACGAATGGTCGACACTGCATTCATCACATAATCCAGATCCGATTTTGCATTAAAGGCTGGCAGATTTGCGACATCCTGCTCGGTACGGACGGTTTTATGAAATTTAGGCCCTTCACCCACTTCAAAATACAATCCTAAACCTAAAGCATCAGGCACTGTCAAAATGTCAGAGAACAAAATCGCGGCGTCCAGATCATAACGGCGTAAAGGCTGCAAGGTCACTTCACAGGCCAGTTCAGTATTTTTGCAAAGAGAAAGGAAATCTCCTGCCTGAGCACGCGTTGCGCGATATTCTGGTAAATAACGGCCCGCCTGACGCATCATCCATACCGGAGTGGCATCTACAGGTTCACGCAACAAGGCGCGCAGAAAACGATCATTTTTTAAGGTCGTCATTTACTTTCCTATCTATCTTTGATATTCGCCATATCATAACAAAAAGGTTGTATTTTTAATAACTTCTGCTGACTTTAAAAACCGATCAGCTTAAGTGGCCAAATGTGATGTTTTACACAAAACAACTACTGCATCTCCACATTTTTTCTGTAATACTTATAGTGTTTTTTCACATTTTTAAAGAAATAATTTTAAGGTTGATTTACATGTTCGTTCGCACAATGCTCGCTGTGAGTTTAGGTTGCATTTTCGCAGGTACTGTTTTTGCTGCGTCTACTGCTGAACAACCATTGAACCCGCAAGTTGTTACCGATGTTTCAGTCCAGGATCCAATTGATCCACTCGCGACTGAAGCTTCAGCCGCCCAAGCACCGGCTGAAGCCAAAATTACGGCGCAAGAACAACAAGACTTAAATCAGGCCTCTGAAGCACTGAATGAGCTACAAGATACCGAAGACCAATCTGCTGATATTGGTGCAGCGCCAAATACCAAGGCCCCGACGAACTCTGCTGCGACCAAAGCTTCGTGGACTTTAGACGGCTTAAACAATGCCCAGTGGTATGAAAACATTGGTGCAGGTCAATTTCCGGTCTACGCACGTGCACATGTCATGCTCAACAATGCCCACGCTTCACCGGGTGCGATTGATGGTACCAGCGGCAAGAACACACTGAAAGCAATTGCCTCTTTCCAGCAAATGAATGGCATCAAGCCAAATGGCGTACTGACGCAGGAAACCTGGGACAAACTGGTGGCACGTCAGGGTTCCAAGCCGACCTTTGTAGAGTACACCATTACTGAAAAAGATCTGGCAGGACCATTTGCCAAATCGATTCCTTCAGATTATGCGCTACAGGCGAAAATGAAAGGTTTGTACTACACCAGCGCATCTGAAATGCTCAGTGAAAAGTTCCATATGGATGAAAACTTCCTGAAGAAGTTGAATCCAGGTGCTAATTTTAACAAAGTCGGCCAAAAGATTCTGGTGACCAATGTTCGTAATGAGCTACCAGAAGGTATTCACTTGATTGTTGCACATAAAGGTGCCAAACAACTGTACTTATTTAACAGTAAAAATCAAATGATCGGCTCATTCCCTGCCAGTATCGGCAATACCAGTACGCCTTCACCAACGGGTACTTATAAAATCACCGGCGTTGCACCAAATCCTTGGTATAGCTACTCGCCAAGTAACTTTGTTCAAGGTAAAAACACCAAACCACTGTCTCTACCACCAGGTCCAAACGGCCCGGTCGGTAATGTCTGGATTGGCCTCAACAAAAAATCATTTGGTATTCACGGTACACCGAATCCGTCCATGATTTCTAAATCCTATTCACACGGTTGTATCCGTCTGACCAACTGGGATGCCAATGATCTTGGCCGTAAAGTCAAATCTGGCGTAACTGTTCGTTTCTTAGAATAATGATCCATAAAATGCTTTGAATAAAATGGCCCGCTTTTCAGTGGGCTTTTTTATGACTTGATTTTAAGCTGACATATCGTTGCAAAAATGCAATGATATGTCGCCCATTTGAGATTTTTTTGAGCTTAAAACAACAGTATGATGATCTCAAGTTGAAAATAAGATCGAGATGAAATCATGAAGGCTTTTCTACATCCTAGCGAAAATCGTGGTCATGTAAAAATGGGCTGGCTGGAGTCTAAGCACAGCTTCTCATTTGGTAACTGGTATGATCCCAAGTATATGGGGATCAGTGCCTTACGTGTTATTAATGACGATTTAATCGCTGGGCATCAGGGTTTTGGAACCCATCCCCATGACAATATGGAAATCCTGACCTGCGTACTGAAAGGCACCATTACTCATCAGGACAGCATGGGCAATCATGGCGGCATTGCTGCCGGTGAATGGCAGCTCATGAGTGCCGGAACAGGTATTCGTCATAGTGAAATGAATCAGGGCAATGAGCGGGTACATTTACTGCAAATCTGGATTATTCCCAATGAACAGGATGCCAAACCGAATTATCAGCAAATTCGTCTGGATCCGCATGAGCAGCCTAACCATTGGCATTTAATTTGTGGACCGAATGGCAATGCGCCGATGCATATTCGTCAGAATGCTGAAGTCAAAACTGCGGTAATTCAGCAAGGTCAAAGTTTGCAAGTGCAGGCCACCCAGCAGATCAATTATATTCATGTAGTTTCTGGCACTGTGCAGATTGCAGAACATAGAGTTGAGGCGGGTGGTGCAATTGCTTTTCTGGATGACTCAGAGATTCAAGCCATCGATGATGCGCAAGTGATCTGGTTTGATTTACCAGAAGTGCCTCACTAAGTTTTAAGGCTCTCACCCATCATGGCTATTAATCACTTTGATGAATAGCCATTTTTTATGAATCGAGAATAAAAGCAGACAGAAGCTTTATCAGAAGATAATTTTTTTAAAAACAGCTATAAAAATCACACCAATTCACATCAGTTTTTTACTTAAAATTCTGGCATTTCAGGCGAAGATGAAGCTGATTCATTTCTATTGAATGAACGCATCGCGAATGGCTGATCTGGTCATGGTCTTATATGGGATTCAACGTCTATCCAGCTTTGTATTGATTTTAAATAAACCAAAGAGCAACGCTTATGAACCAGATTTTAGAAATTCAGAATCACCAGCAACATGCTCTGCATTTTTTACTAGCGTTTTTAAAACAACAAAACTATCAGTTCACAGCCATTACCCCGTTGTCGCATCAACGGATTTTAGATCGTAAAAGAAACGAGAAAAATCAGGAAATAACCCTGCAGGATATATTTGGCTGGAATCTGGAATTTAGCAAAACCGATCTTGATCCGGTTCTTTTTTCCTTGCTGGCAAAACAGCAACTTCTACAGGTTCAGGATGAGCAATACACCAGTCTGGTCAGAGTCGCTTCACTGGAAGGTGAACTCTTTATTCACTCTTCCTTTCCGACCACACAACAGGATGCTGTTTTTTTTGGTCCCGATACTTATCGCTTTGTCTATCATCTCAAGCAATATCTAGCCACCGAACCTCGCCCTTTCAAACGGGCTGCTGAAATATGCTGTGGCACCTCTGCTGCTGCCATCAGTATCGCCAAATACTTTCCAGATCATGAGGAAATCTTTGTAGCAGATCTAAACCCCAAAGCCTTGCTCTATAGTCAACTCAATATTGATTTTTCGGGTTTTACTTCAATCTCTCCTGTACAGAGCAATTTATTTTCCAATCTTGAAGGTCAGTTTGACCTGATTTTTGCCAATCCACCTTATTTAATTGATCCTGAGCAACGGCAATATCGACACGGAGGTAATGAGCTCGATGGCAATGAATTATCTTTTAAAATTATAAAACAAGGCCTGCAAAGGCTAAATTCAGGCGGCCGTTTATTTTTATATACCGGCGCTACCATCACACGAAATGGCAATCGATTTTTACAGTATCTGCAAGACCTGATGCAGCAGCATCAAAATATTCACTGGTCTTATGAGGAAATTGATCCGGATATTTTTGGTGAAGAATTAGAGCAACCTGCTTATCAGCATGTGGAAAGAATTGCTCTGGCTCTGATTAAGATTGAAGTATGCGATTGAAGAATATCTGTTTATAAATTATCGACTTTTTAAATATCGAACCTCTTTAAGATCCGTTTATTTTAAATCATTCTGTAAAATTCATCAGCAATAAAAAAACCCCAATCTTTCGATTGGGGTTTTTAAAATTTGGCGGAAGCGGTGAGATTCGAACTCACGGAGGACTCACACCCTCGTCGGTTTTCAAGACCGGTGCATTAAACCGCTCTGCCACGCTTCCATGGGCGCAATAATACGGCGCTTTTATGTAACTGACAAGTGAAAGTTACAGTGAATCTGATTAACTGCATATAGTTTCATCAAATCCCTACAATTTGGCGGCCAATTCGGCTCCTTCACGAATGGCACGCTTGGCATCCAGCTCGGCAGCCAGTTTAGCCCCACCAATAATATGATATTGTGCCAAGGTATTTTCCCCGGCAAGTGGCATCAAATCTTTTACCGACTCCTGTCCTGCACACACCACAATACTATCCACACGCAATAATTGAGCGTGGCCATCCACCTCAATCCATAAGCCTTCATCGGTAACAGATTTATATTGCACACCGCGCAACATGCGCACCGCGTGTTTTTTTAATTGGGCACGATGTACCCAGCCTGAAGTCTTGCCTAGGCCTGCGCCAAGCGGTGTCTTTTTACGTTGTAATAAATAAATTTCACGAATAGGTGCTTCAATTTCTGCACCTTGTATGCCGCCTTCACTGACATAATTTGGATTCGGGTCTACACCCCATTCACGTTTCCATTCATTCACAGGTTGCGGCTGTACCTGATGCGGTGGCTTTAACAAAAACTCGGACACATCAAAACCAATACCGCCTGCACCAATGACTGCAACACGATCTCCGACTGGCGCACCGCGTAGTACTTCTGCATAAGACAAGACTTGCGGTGCCTGACTGCCTTCGATCTTAAGCGCTCGCGGCACGACACCAGTCGCGACAATGACTTCATCAAAACCTTCACGTTCCAGCTGTTCACGGTTCACTTGGGTATTTAATCGCACATCAACGCCGGTTTTTTCCAATTGGACTTTAAAATAACGAATCGTTTCGTGAAACTCTTCTTTCCCCGGAATGACTTTAGCCAGATTAAACTGTCCACCCACTTCATGACTGGCCTCAAACAGCGTCACATCATGCCCGCGACTGGCTGCGACTGTGGCCGCAGACAGCCCTGCAACACCACCACCGACCACTGCAATACTTTTGGCTTTTTTGGTTTTGACATAGACCAGTTCGGTTTCATAGCCGGCACGTGGATTGACCAGACAGGTTGCGCGCTGGTTTTTAAAGGTATGATCCAGACAGGCCTGATTACAGGCAATACAGGTATTGATTTCATCAACACGATTGGTCGCGGTTTTATTGACCCAGAAGGCATCTGCCAAGAATGGACGTGCCATCTGCACCATGTCTGCCTGGCCGGAAGCCAGAATTTCTTCAGCAGTATCTGGCATATTGATCCGGTTCGATGCAATGACCGGCACCGCCACGTGCTTTTTCACTTCAGCGGTATAATCGACAAAAGCTGCACGCGGTACAGAAGTCACAATGGTGGGAATACGTGCTTCATGCCAGCCAATACCGGTATTGAGTAAAGTAATCCCCGCCTTTTCCAAAGCTTTAGCCACGGTAATCACATCTTGCATGGTATTGCCATCATGTACCAGATCCAGAAGCGACAAACGGAAACAGATAATAAATTTTTCGCCAATTTCCTCACGAATCGCTTTGACAATTTCTACGGCAAAACGCATCCGGTTTTCGATCGGGCCACCCCAACGGTCAGCACGCTGATTGACATGCCGGCTTAAAAACTGATTCAGCAAATAGCCTTCAGAACCCATGATTTCTACGCCATCATAGCCGGCTTTTTTGGCAATACTGGCCGTTCTGACATAATCCTGAATGGTATTCAGAATCTGTTTATCTGACATTTCACGTGGTTTAAAGGGAGAAATCGGCGACTTGATCGGGCTGGCCGAGACCACAAAAGGCTGATAGCCATAACGTCCGGCATGCAGAATCTGCAACAGAATTTTGGCACCATGCTTATGCACTGCATGCGTCACCAAACGATGCGGCGCAATGTCCCCCAAAGTATTCATGGTACCGCCCGCCGGTAACAACCAGCCTTGACGGTTGGGCGATATTCCACCCGTAATCAGCAGACCTGCGCCACCCTTTGCACGCTCACCAAAATACGCAGCCAGTTTGGGATAATTATAAAAACGATCTTCTAGGCCAGTATGCATCGACCCCATCACCACCCGGTTCTTAATGGTGGTAAAACCCAAATGCAGTGGCTTTAAAATGTTGGCATAGCGCGTCGTAGTCATAACAAATCCCTGATTATATTTGGCTGAGCAAGTCATTCCCTTACTTTAACTGATTTTCAGTGGCTTTTTATGACCCGGAGTTCAGCATTTTCAGGCACAAATATCAATCTTTAGAAGAGGATCACTTTCTATTTGGCGGATTAATCCTGCCATTGTCGCGCGCTAGATTTCCATAATGCAATCACGCCCAATACTGTACCAATCGGAAAACTCAGGAGCATCAGGATGGCCATAATTCTGGATAAAGTCCGTCCTGAACCATTGCCCTGTTTGACTTTGATGCTGGCCTGTATATTAAAAAATACCAGGCCGCCTAAAAGCAGCAGCACCATACCTAAACTCAGCGTAGAAATACTGGCTTGCTGATATTCCAGATATAAAAATACCAGTGTACTAAAACCAATCAGACCGGCATAAATCCCATGCAACAGTGCCAGCGTTTCATTCTTGGTTTTAGGATTTAAATTAGGTAAGGGTGGGATATGAGTCGCCATGCATTTATTCCTGTTTTATCTGAGTTTTTAACTTTATTCGGCTGAATATAGCGAATTTTTACTTTTTTAGCAGGATTCTGCTCAAAATCGTGCAATTTATGATTATTTAAGCCTATTGAATATAGATTTTAAAACGAGTTTTTCTTTTCTAAAGCAAACCTAAATAAATTAATGATACAATTGAGACAATATGTATTTTTTCAGGCCACCAATTCTGGCGTGCCTATTTCATATCATTAGGATGAACAATGTCTGATAATGCAACTATCTTGCAGAATGTCCCAGTAGGTAAAAAAGTTGGTATTGCCTTCTCTGGTGGTCTAGATACTTCTGCTGCTCTTTTGTGGATGAAACAAAAAGGCGCTGAACCTTATGCTTACACAGCGAACTTGGGTCAGCCAGACGAAGACGATTACGATGCGATTCCAAAAAAAGCTGAAGCTTATGGCGCAGTAAAAGCACGCTTAATCGACTGCCGTTTACAGCTTGCATTAGAAGGTATTGCTGCAATTCAATGTGGCGCGTTCCACATTTCAACTGGCGGTGTTCCTTACTTTAATACGACTCCTCTTGGTCGTGCTGTTACAGGTACCATGCTTGTCACTGCCATGAAAGAAGATGACGTCAATATTTGGGGTGACGGTTCTACTTACAAAGGTAACGACATTGAACGTTTTTACCGTTATGGTTTGTTGACCAACCCTGCGCTTAAAATTTACAAGCCTTGGCTAGACCAAACCTTTATCGATGAGCTTGGCGGCCGTGCAGAAATGTCGCAGTTCCTGATCGACAACGGTTTTGACTATAAAATGTCAAAAGAAAAAGCCTACTCAACAGATTCAAACATGTTGGGTGCGACCCATGAAGCCAAAGATCTTGAATACCTGAATGCGGGCATCAAAATCGTGGATCCAATCATGGGCGTTGCCTTCTGGAAAGATGACGTAGAAGTTAAAGCTGAAGAAGTATCGATTACTTTTGAAGAAGGTTTCCCGGTTGCGATCAACGGTCAACGTATCGAAGATCCAGTTGAATTCATTCTTGAAGCAAACCGTATCGGTGGCCGTCATGGTCTAGGTATGTCGGATCAAATCGAAAACCGTATTATCGAAGCAAAATCTCGCGGTATTTATGAAGCTCCGGGTATGGCGCTGCTTCATATTGCTTACGAGCGTCTTGTGACCGGTATTCATAACGAAGATACCATCGAACAATACCGCATCAACGGTTTACGTTTAGGCCGTTTGTTGTACCAAGGCCGTTGGTTCGATTCTCAAGCGCTGATGTTGCGTGAAACTTCACAGCGTTGGGTGGCTAAAGCCGTGACCGGTACTGTGACTTTAGAACTGCGTCGTGGTAATGATTACACCATCATGAACACTGAGTCGCCTAACCTGACCTATGAAGCTGAGCGCTTGACCATGGAGAAAGGTGATTCTATGTTCTCTCCAATGGATCGTATTGGTCAGTTGACCATGCGTAATCTGGACATTACCGATACCCGCGCAAAACTTGGCATCTATACAGAAACTGGTTTGCTTGCAGTGGGTACAGCATCTGCAGTGCCACAACTGAAAGACAAAAACTAAGTTTTGTTTTTGTTAAAAAACCGCTCTTGATGAGCGGTTTTTTTATGGATAGTTGTTCTTGATGTTTAAAGCATCGAGCCATTGGCGGTATCTGAGTTGACGGAACGAAGTGATTGATAATAAATCTGATTGCGCCCAAGCTGCTTGGCACGATACAACGCCTGATCTGCAATTCCCAATAATATATCTTTATCAGTATATGTTTCACCACGATAGACGGTAATGCCTAAACTGATGGTAATATGTTTCGCAACCAAAGATTTTTCATGGGGAATTTCCAGACGGTCAATCGCCTTGAAAATATTTGAAGCTACGGCATAAGCACCATGTGCATCTGTTTCTGGCAATAACACAACAAACTCTTCCCCGCCATAACGCGCCACAAAGTCCATATGACGGATCGCATTCTTGATGGTTCTGGCAATGGTTGAAATAACATCATCGCCTTTCTGATGCCCATAAAAATCATTATAGTTTTTAAAAAAGTCCACATCGATAAACAGAATCGCCAAGGCAGTGTCTTCACGACGGGCCCGTTCAAAATACACTTCAAGCGTTTCATCGAAGGTTCTCCGATTGGAAATCTTGGTCAGTTCATCATACTGGCTTAAATGTAATAATTCAGTGGTATGAATACGCTGGATCTGCTCACTGATTCTGGCCCGGATACTATATAAAAAAATCACACGCTCACGCGCGAAAATCATATGACTAATTACATAACCCAGTAAGCAACTCCCAATCAGAATTCGCCCAAAAACCAGCGGATTAAAGTCTATGGCCATGATTGATAATACAATAATGGTCGTTGCTGCAGCGACCAGTCCGGTGACCAGCATCTGTACAGGCTTAATACCGGTCAGGATATAACCCAGAATATAAATAATGGTGACGATTGCCATCGACTGGTGTTGTAACGCTGGGGTTTTAACCAACATCGTGATACAGGAAATCGACACCAGCATCCAGAATACCAGCAGCATTGAAGCTTGCGGAAAAAAGCGCTTGATCTTGGGTAAACAGGAAAACATATAAAAGAGAATTAATGACATACCGCCATTCAGTAGCCCGAACATAGACAGCACAAAATCATGCACGAAATATTCTTTACTGATAATCCAGTAATCTGTGGGGATCATCACCACCAGAAAAATAAAATAAGCCAATACCCCACCCCAAACATATTTTTCGACATGTTTGCGGGCACGTTCCAGATTTTTTGTCCAGAATTCCTGTTCCAGATGTTGAGGGAAGACCGGGCCTACACGCTGACTTTGGCGTGTAATTAATTCTTCTATGTTTTCCTTGTCATCTTGTAATTTCGCTAAACTGTACTTGTATTCCATTGCAAGTATTTATGTAATTTTTTTAGTAATTTTAAAATAACATACTTTTTCAAATTAATTTATAGATATCCCTTATTTTGTAGCCCTTTCTCATTACCATTTTTGCTATAGATGGATTATCATTTGTTTTATTTGTTCGACTGAATTTGCCTTGAATACGATTACGATTCTCCAGCCAGATGATTGGCACGTTCACCTGCGTGATGGTTTAGCACTTCAACGTACTGTTCCCGATTTAGCCAGACAGTTTTCTCGCGCAATCTGTATGCCGAATCTGGTACCACCCGTTAAAACCGTTGAAGAGGCCAATGCCTATCGTGAACGCATCATGGCGCACGTACCTGAAGGGATAAATTTCGACCCGCGTATGGTGCTGTATTTCACAGACAACACCCCGGCAAGTGAAGTTAAAAAGATCAAAGAATCTGCGCATATCAATGCCATCAAGCTCTATCCTGCGGGTGCAACCACCAATTCTGATAGTGGTGTCAGCGACATGAGTAAAGTGTATGGCGTAATTGAGCAGCTTGAAGAACATCAGGTGCCTTTATTGCTGCACGGTGAAGTGACGCATAACCATATCGATATTTTTGACCGTGAAAAGCGCTTTCTGGATGAAGTCCTCGCACCCTTGCTCAGACAGTTCCCTAAGCTGAAACTGGTGTTAGAGCACATTACTACCAGCGAAGCAGCAAACTTTGTGCTTGAGCAAGACCGTAATGTCGCTGCAACCATTACGCCGCAACATTTATTGTTCAACCGTAATGACATGCTGGTGGGTGGCATCAAGCCGCATTTCTACTGCTTGCCAATTTTAAAACGTCAAACCCATCAGCAAACCTTGCTGGAAGTGGCGACTAGTGGCAATCCTAAATTTTTCCTAGGCACGGACAGCGCACCACATTCAAAAAATGCAAAAGAAAATGCGTGTGGCTGTGCAGGGTGTTATAGTGCGCCGACTGCCATTGAGCTGTATGCTCAGGCATTTGATCAAGTGGGTAAAATTGAACGTCTGGAAGGTTTTGCCAGCCACTTTGGTGCAGACTTCTATGGCCTGCCACGTAATACCAGTACCATTACACTGGTTAAAGAAGATCAAGTAATCCCTGAAAGTTTAGACTATTTGGATGGTGAACAGATTATTCCGCTCTATGCGGGTAAAACCATTCAATGGAGAAAAGTGTGACAAATGAAACCCTCCCAATCATTGGTCAACGTTTTCGTGGATTCTTACCTGTAGTTGTCGATGTCGAGACGGCAGGTTTTAATGCACAGACTGATGCATTGCTGGAAATTGCGGCCATTCCGATTGTTTATAATGAGGATGGCCAATTTGTGCCGGGCCAAGCTTACCATGCACATATCAATCCTTTTGAAGGGGCCAACCTCGATCGCAGGTCACTGGAATTCATCGGCATTGATCCGTCAAATCCGATGCGGATTGCCATGGCTGAAGATGAAAAAACCGCATTAAAGCGTATTTTCAAATCGGTCAATGACGTGCGCCGTCAGCAAAACTGTACCCATGCGGTTTTGGTGGGTCACAATGCACATTTCGATTTAGGTTTTGTTCAGGCAGCAATTGCCCGTACCGGCACCAAAAACCAGAACCCGTTCCATAGTTTTTCTGTGTTTGACACGGTGACCTTGAGTGCGGTGATGTTTGGTCAAACCGTACTGGCGAAATCCTGTATTCAGGCCGGGATCGATTTTGATGGCAAAGAAGCTCACTCTGCGTTATATGACACACAGAAGACAGCTGAACTGTTTTGCTATATTTTAAACAAACTCGCGCCTCACCTGCTTGACACTCTGGTGGCGGATCAATAAGATACCGCCATCTTCTAAACGTCCCTATCGTCTAGAGGCCTAGGACATCGCCCTTTCACGGCGGTAACCGGGGTTCGAATCCCCGTAGGGACGCCATATATTTTCCTCCCTTTTCATATTTTTATTTTTCAGCGACTTAAGCTGCTTAAATCTTACACATTTAAAGCCCAATTAATGCAAATAATTCTCATTACTATTGATTATAGCAATCAAGTTAATGATAATCGCTTTCATTATCTTTCAAAGATTTAACCTTCTCATGCGTTTTGCCTACTCTTCACTTTCACTTGCTATATTGGCAGCTTTATCAACCTCTAGTTTCGCAGAAGAATCCAGTTATCAAGAATCTGTCCCCAATGAGGCAACACTTAAGTTCAACACGATTATTGTCGAAGCTCAGCAAGGAAATGAAGTTGGGAAAACGGTTTATAGCAAAGAAGATTTAGCAAAAACGCCGAATAGCTCAAAGAATATAACTGATTTTTTAAAGGTGAATCCGAATGTGCAGTTTAGCCAATCACAGTTAGCAGCAGGCTCACAAGGTGAACTTAAACCCTCTGAAATTTCTATCAATGGTGCTCAAACCTTCCAAAATAATTTTATTGTGAATGGCGTATCCAATAACCTATTAATTAACCCTGCTGATGGTCCAAGTAACTACAATACATTTAGCACTGGCTCTCAAGCGATGGCTGTCAATACAGACTTACTGTGTGATTTGGAAGTACTCGACAGCAATGTTTCTGCTGAATATGGTCAGTTTACCGGTGGCGTGGTCAATGCAAAGACCTGTGCACCACAAACTGAAATTAGAAAAATTCATGGTACTGTCACATATGATTACACAGAAAGTGACTGGGCTCGCTTTAATGCTGTTAGCCCATTAGAAGAAGAGCTCTTTGAAGAGCCGACTGAAGCCTATCAAAAGGAATATACCAAACAAGGTTTAAGTGCCAATATTTATGGCAAGCTTTCAGAGCAATGGGGGTTTAATAGTTATGCATCAAAACGTAAATCTATTATTCCTGTAATGAGTGGTTTTGATGACCCGAAAAAAATTGATCAAGAACGCAGTAATACCAACATTGGTTCAACCTTCTTCTATAACCCAAGCGAGACAGTGAAAGCTAAATTTGGATTTGATTATGCTTTACTTGACAGCTTGAATTATGCTGAAAGCCGTCGCAACTCAGCCAGTACGCTTGACACAGAAACGACAACAATGTTTTCAGAGTTAGAACACCACATAGGATCTGTAACATTAACGCATAAACTCAACTTCCAAAGTGCTGATAATGTCCGAAACTCAGAAAACAACTATGGTTTTATTTGGCATTATGCTGAAGGCAGTAAAGATTGGACCGACTCAAAAACCGTATCTGAAGGTACGCTTTTTGGTCAGCTAGAACAAAATGAAACTGCGCTCAACTACGACTTAAAAGCAGCCTTTGATCCATTCAAAATTGGTACGACTCAGCATAAGATTACAGCGGGTACAGGATACACTCATGCAGAAGTGGATTGGAAACGTGCCTCTGATGTATATATGTCAAATGTTTCAGCTGTCAATATGAAAAATTTAGCTAACAATACCTGTTTAGCTGATGATGCTTTATGCGATGCGACACCCACGATTCAAGGTTGGACAGGACAATATGTCGCTGCAGGTTCATTGTATAAAGCTGGACAATTCTCTGCTCAACAAGACCGCTTCAATGCTTTCCTTGAAGACAACATTCAATGGAACGATCAATTATCGACCCGAGTAGGTGTCCGTGCCGACTACGACTCTTTAAGCGGTAATTTCAATATTTCTCCACGTAGTTCCGTGTCTTATAAGCCCTTTGCGAATGACAAACTGCAATTTTTAGCAGGCTGGAATCGTTACTATGGTCAGCAAACATTAGGCACCGAACTCAACGATGGTATTGGTGAGTTGATGTATAAATTCTCACGTGAGAATCCGCAGGCGGACTGGGTCACATCTGCAACGAACTCAGCAAATGCCACACGTCGCTCTGACCTAGACACACCATTTAGTGATGAAACTGTTTTGGGTATCAACACCCAATTACATTCTTGGGATTTAGGTCTTAAGTGGGTGAATCGCAAATACCAAGATGAAATTTCACGTACCCACACCGATATCCCAAAAGATGGTTTCAACTTCTCTTATGAATATAGCAATGATGGTCATGGTGAAGCCGACATCTACACACTCACATTAAAAAATCGTGAAGCTTTGAAATTCGCTAGTACACAGCATTTCATTGCTTTTGGTTTTGACTATAGCGATGTATTCCGCAGTTATACCGATTATACCGACAAATTCATAACCGCAGATCAAGATGAACTCGTGTCCTATAACGGTAAAATTATGCATTGGTCAGAGCGTCCTGCACAAAACTTCAACCAACCATGGACTGCCCGTGTAAATTGGGATATTGCTTTCGATCACGCACCAGTAAAACTTTCAAACTTCTTTAGCTATAAAGACAGTTACGACGATATGATCACAGTGACCAGTAAAGATGACAAAGTAGAATATGAAGGTAATCTTCTTGATACTTATATTGCTTCTGAAATTAAACCTAAATTTATCTGGGATATGCGTACAACTTATGATTGGAAACTTTCAAAAGATTTACATGCAATCTTTGGTTTAACTATTAACAATGTAACTAACCGCACCAACACGTATACCACCAAATCAACAATCGCAAGCAAACCAAGAGTTATGACTGAAATCGGCCGCCAGTTTATCGCCGATGTCACTTTCAAATTCTAAGTTTTATAGAGAGCACTCCGATGCTCTTTTTAATTTGCTTAGGCTATAATTAATGCAATTTCGTACTTTGTCTATCTGCCATGTTAAAAAAGATCTTACTGGTTTTACTGATTTTAGCTCCTTCACTGCTTTATCTTTATATCGTGAACCGTGAAGAGAAAGTAGAAACACCTGCCGAGCAGACTGCTCCTGTGCATAACCCGACAGAATACCAAACACCCGATCATTAAAATCTGGCTGTTTTAAACTCCTGCCAGCCGCGGGAGTTTCATTTTCCGCCTAAATGACGAGCAAATAAGCCCAATCATTCGATTTATTTAAGCCCTCAATAAAATTAATGCATTACTCCTGTTTAATGTTTGAACTTTTAGCGCTTTTTTATATAAAAGCCTTTTGACAAAAACCAATTGAGTCCTTAATATACGCATCACCTCGCAACGTCCCTATCGTCTAGAGGCCTAGGACATCGCCCTTTCACGGCGGTAACCGGGGTTCGAATCCCCGTAGGGACGCCATCTATTGATCGCATACGATCAAGCCTTATTCAAAATTATTATTAATACATTGCAGATTTGTAGTTTTTCACTACAATAACTCGCTTCATTCTTCTGATTTTTTTCAACTCCTATGCACTCATCTCCGAATGATGCTACGCATCAGGGCAATTCTGCGCCTTTAAAACGCGCTATGAGTACTCGACATCTGGTCATGATTTCGCTTGGTGGCGCAATCGGAACAGGCCTATTTTTAGGGTCGGGTGAAGTCATTGCACAAACGGGGCCTGTAGGTGCCATTATTGCTTATCTCCTGGGCGGCATTATCGCTTACATGGTTATGCTCTGTCTGGGCGAACTTGCTGTTCATATGCCAGAATCTGGTTCATTTGGTGCTTATGCCAAACGTTATATTGGACCGGGTACAGGCTATACCATCACTTGGTTATACTGGCTGACCTGGTCTGTCACTCTGGGAACCGAATTTACTGCAGCCGCCTTGCTGATGCAGGAATGGTTCCCGGATATTTCCATGTGGTTATGGACCATTATTTTTGGTGTCTTTGTATTTAGCTTAAATATGATTTCGACCAAATGGTTTGCCGAATCCGAATTCTGGTTGGCACTGGTGAAAGTAGTCACTGTTGTTGCCTTTATTGTTTTGGGCTTACTGGCCATCTTTGGTGTTTTGGGCTATCAGGGCTACGAAGCTGCGCCTCTATTTACCAACCTGACGGCCCAGGGCTGGTTCCCTGAAGGTCTATTCCCGATTTTTGCGACCATGCTGATCGTGAACTTTGCCTTTTCGGGTACAGAGCTGATTGGTGTTGCGGCGGGTGAAACTGAAGATCCTGCGAAAAATGTCCCTAAAGCCATTAATACTGCAATTTTCCGCTTATTAATTTTCTTTGTGGGTACGATTATCGTGGTGACGGCATTACTTCCGCATCAGGAAGCAGGCTTAGCCGCTGAAGGCGTGAGTAGCAGCCCATTCGTAACCGTATTCCAGCACATTGGTATCCCATATGCTGAAGACATCATCCGCTTTGTCATTATCACTGCGTTGTTATCTGCTGCCAACTCGGGCTTATTTGCTGCTTCTCGTATGATGTGGTCATTGTCATACAGCAAACAGTTACCTGCCGTATTCTCAAGACTGAATGCTCGCGGTGTACCGTATATTGCAGTCATGGTGACTATGCTGGGTGCATTGCCAGGTTTATTATCTGAACAGTTTGCGCCAGAAACGATCTTTACCAACTTGCTGGGCGTTGCAGCGTTTACCATGGTGGTGGTCTGGATGAGTATTTGCTTAAGCCAGTTCAACTTCCGTCGTCAGTGGTATAAACAGGGTCACACGGCCAAAGAACTGGGCTTTGCTGCACCATTGTTCCCGATTGTGCCGATTTTAGGCTTCGTGTTCTGTTTTATTACCTGTGTCAGTATGGTCTTTGATCCATCAATGCGCATCAGCTTCTTTGGCTGTCTGCTGTTTATTGCAGCCTGCTATGCCAGTTATTATGCGTTCTACCATAACAAGTCTTAAGCATCAGCTTTAAAAGAGCGACTTCGGTCGCTCTTTTTTGTCTATACTGATTGTATATTGGGCAGCTTCAATGGTGCGTCGATGAAAATTGTGTTTATTCACGGCATGAACAAGCAACAGTATACGGCACCTTCATTACGCCAACATTGGCTGCATCTTCTCAAAAGAGGCCTCAGAAATAACCCGCAACAGCAAGCCCGTTTTAGCTATTTAAAACGGCATATCCGTATCCCTTTTTATGGTGATTTACTCTCTCGACATCATTTGCATAATCTACTCAATGCCAGCACCTTAATGCCGCAGCAATGGCCGCATTTCCCTTTTCTACATCCGGCACAGCTGCAACCGGCATCGCCACCAGACCAGTGTACCTATCAAATTTGTGACGTCCCGCAGTCGAATATTGATGATGTCCTGAATTTCAATCAAAAACTAAAGTTCATCACAGCATTAAGCAAAGATATTGCCTTGCGGGATTTTGCGGTACTCATTAATTATTTCCCCAGTTTACACGCCAGTTTTTTGCATAAGTTCCTGCTGGAAACCTATCTTTATTTGGCCAATCCGACTTTTATGCAGGAAGTTCATCGGCGCATTCATCATCAACTGCATAGCAGCAAACCACAGATTCTGGTGGCACATTCGCTGGGTAGCGTGATCGCCTATAATTATTTGCTTCAACATCCAGAACTGAATATCCAGCGTTTTATTACCCTCGGATCACCGCTGGCATTTCGTGTCATTCAGGCGCATCTTCCGCAACCGATCATACGACCTGCTGCCATTTCAGGCGATTGGATAAATTTCTATTCACATGATGATTTTCTCACCGCATTTCCACTCTCAGCAGCTTCATTTAATTTTCAGCCTGCCATTATCAATCAGGAAATTCGTACCTTTGTACAACGTCCACATTATATTGCGGGCTATTTACAGCATCCCCAAGTGTTAGCTGCCATGCTGGAATTGCTTAAAAATTCAGCTTAATTTAAATCATTTTCCATTATTTCAACAATATTGTTTTAAATTTACGCACTCAATCCAGAAAATAAAAATTTTTATAGAAATGCGTTTGACACCCCCCTATTTTCACCCTATTATACGCCCACCTCTGAAACGTCCCTATCGTCTAGAGGCCTAGGACATCGCCCTTTCACGGCGGTAACCGGGGTTCGAATCCCCGTAGGGACGCCAATTTTCAGAAGTACATTTTATTAAGTCCCTATCGTCTAGAGGCCTAGGACATCGCCCTTTCACGGCGGTAACCGGGGTTCGAATCCCCGTAGGGACGCCATTACTTCAAGTTAAAAGTAAAGGTTTTAAAATTTATCTTCTGTACTGTCCCTATCGTCTAGAGGCCTAGGACATCGCCCTTTCACGGCGGTAACCGGGGTTCGAATCCCCGTAGGGACGCCATATTCGAGATGGCAACATCTCAACAAAAAAGCCCGGGCATTGCGACTTGGGCTTTTTTGCATTCTGAATATTTAAATATAATTTTTTACCACTCATTAAAATATGCTCTTCGTTACATAGGCTGCCATGTAATTCATATTTTACAATTTGCATTCTTTTAACATTTCTATTCATATAAATATCCGTTCATTTTCATTTAAAGCAATACACCAATAAATTAGAACAAAAATTCAACATCTAGACGTCAAGTCGCACGTTAAGGTAACTGAAGAGATATCTGCAAGGATCAGATTATGTTCGTCAGCACAGAGTTAAGTTTGCCTTTATCGCCAAATAATAATCATAATTATCAATTTAAAAGCTTTAAGGATTGGGTCGACTTTTTTCAAGATACTGAAATCTCGACGAATACCAAAACCGAACAAGCTGAATCTTATTTGAGTGATCTGATTAAAAAACTGAATATAGAAACACTTGAATGGCTGGATCAACCGGCACAAGTTGAACAGCATCTTTTAGAACAACATCATCAAATTTGTGCCAAGTTTCAGGCTTATCTGGGACGGCGTAAACAACATCAGGCCCGGGAGTATTTCCCAACGGTTTCACATGCTTTCGAATTTCTGTCCAAGGTTGCACCGGTTAAACTGGTCGATGGTTCTTGGTTATATTCCACCGTACATAACTGCAATCAACCCAAGCTGAAAGATTTGATCTATATCTATCTGGAAGAACTGGGTCTGGGACATCCACGTGCCAATCATGTCACCATGTATCAGCACCTGTTAAGTCACTATGAGCTGAACAGTTATGCCGAACAACTGGATGCCAGTTATTATGAGCAGGCCGCGGTACAGTTAGCACTGGCTTATGCGCCGGCCAAATACTTGCCTCTGGTGATTGGTTTTAATCTCGGCTATGAACAGTTGCCGCTGCATCTACTCATTACCAATTACGAATTGGCTGAACTCGGGATTGATCCCCATTATTTCAATGTGCATATTACGATTGATAATGCCCACAATGGCCATGCACAAAAATCCCTGCAAGCCTTTATCCAGCATTATGAGAATGCGGAAGATCCGGAGACTTATCTTGATTTGATCAAGCAAGGCTATCTGCTCAATGACATCGGTAAAAGTTCTTCCCAGATTGTGAAAGAGCTGGATATTGAGCGCATGGCCTTAAAAGTATTCCAGAACAAGGCACTGATTGGCCAATATATTCATAATCAGAAATGTCAGTTTAGTGGCAAGACTATCAATGACTGGTTATCAGATCCGGTACAAATTTTCAAGTTCCTGAACGTGCTGATTGAGAAAGGCTGGATTATTAAAGATGCTCCTGTTGAACAGAGCCGTTTCTGGAAAATGATTGATCATCCTGAAGGTAAAATGTTTGGTGTGTTTAATGCGACTGAAAAACAGATCATTAAAGACTGGATTCAGGGGGCAACTTTAGCAACTCGGCTGTCTTCACGTAGCGCAGCGCCGTCTCAGGCGAAAGTTGAACCTGCTTTAAGCCGTATGGATCAACAACGTTTAAATCAGTTAAAAAATCGCTTTATGCGCTGTGAAGGTGCGGAACAGAAAATTGACTTGCTGATTCCCTATACTTCACCGCATATGCATCATACTGAAGTGGGTTTATGGGCCACTCGTCAACTGGGACAGTTATTATTTCCTTTCCAGACCCAGGCGATGCATTATTCTTAACTATGTGATGAATAAAAAACCGGGCATTCTAATTGCCCGGTTTTTTATGCTTAGATGATAAATTTAAGCCGATTTACGCGAATTCAACTGCCCTTTAATTACGGCTTTAACATTGCCTTTGAGGTAGTTCAAAAAGACTTTTAACGGTGACAGTTTTGGATTCGGCTGTTTGCCTTTGGCAATTTCCTTAAACTGCGCGGCATACCAGATAATTTCCATAATCGCCATTTTGTCAACCAGCGGAATACCGGTTTTAATTTTCTCAACCGCATAACGTACATCTTGCCCTGCAATCAAACGATCACCCAGATCCGGCTCTACCGCAAAAGGTCGGGCAATGCCGACAAAATCACATGCACCACTGTCGAGTGCAGCATTCATGCCGTCGACGGTTCTAAAGCCACCAGTCACCATGATATGGCAATTGACTTCCTGACGGATCTTTTCGGCAAAATCGAGGAAATAGGCTTCACGGGCAATGGTTGAAGCTTTGCGTTTGTCTTCTTTTACACCAGCCATGGCAGGCGCTTCATAGCTGCCACCAGACACTTCAATGATATCAATCCCGGCTGCATCCATCGCCTTAAAGACATAGATCACATCTTCTTCACTTATACCACCGCGCTGAAAGTCAGCAGAATTCAGTTTGACTGAAATAATGAAATTTTCTGAGCTTGCAGCACGGACAGCCTGATAGGTTTCCAGCAGAAAACGGGTACGGTTTTCAATACTGCCACCCCATTGATCCTGACGCTTATTGGTCAGCGGTGACAGAAACTGGCTAATCAGATAACCATGCGCACCATGCAACTGGACGCCTTCAAAACCGGCCTTTTCACAAATTTGCGCTGAAGTGGCAAAACGCTGGATAATCTCCAGAATTTCAGTTTCAGTCAGCGCACGTGGTGTGCCGAAGCTGACGGCCAATGCCGGACTAAAAGGTACGGCCGACGGCGCAACTGTTTCTTTATTTAAGCCTTTGGGACACTGACGACCCGGATGTGATAACTGCACCAACTGTACCATACCCTGCTGCTTGCCCACTTCCGCCCAGACTTTAAGCTGCTCCAGATCACGCTCGGTTTCTACCACCACCACGCCCGGCTCATTTTTGGCACGAAAGTCCACCATGACATTGCCAGTAATGGCACAGCCCAGTCCACCTTTGGCCCAGGCTTCATACAACTTGAAATGTGCCTGATTGGGCTGGCCGGCATCATTGGCCAGCGCCTCACTCATAGCGCCTTTAATAATACGGTTTTTGAAATTGGTATGACGAATTTGAATGGAATCGGCCAATTGGGTCATGATCTGTCCTGATATTACTTTTATTTTGTATTCGTTTATAACGCAAGTCAGGATAATTGACAATTCAACTTGTCAAATTTACACAATTTTCATCTGCTTATTTTTACGATGATTAAAAAGTTTCGTGATTTATTGTCTTGGATCAAAAGCATCACGCACTGCTTCGCCAATATACATCAGCAAACTCAGCACAATGGCCAGACTAAAGAAAGCTGATAAAGCCAGCCACGGCGCATTTAAATTATTTTTGGCTTGCAGCAACAGCTCTCCTAAAGAGGCTGTTTCCGGTGGTAGCCCATAACCTAAAAAATCCAGAGCCGTCAGTGCGGTAATATTGGCAGTCAGCATAAAGGGAAGTTGTGACAGACTTGAACCGATGACATTCGGCAATATATGCCTGAACATGATTCGCCCATCTCCTGCACCCATACTTCGTGCCGCCCAGACGTATTCCAGATTGCGTGCACGCAGAAATTCAGCCCGTACCATGCTCACCAGAGTGGTCCAACCAAACAACAGCATGATCAGAAATAGCCAGTAAATATTGGGACTAAACAGACTGACCAGCACCATGACCATAAATAGCATCGGCAAACTGCTCCAGACTTCGAGCAGTCGTTGCCCGATCAGGTCGATCCAGCCGCCATAATAGCCCTGCACAGCCCCCAGCAAAACTCCAATCGCCGCCGACAATAAAGTCAGCGCAAAACCAAATAAGAGTGAAACCCTCAAGCCATACAGAATCCGCGCCAACACATCACGACCCTGATCATCTGTTCCGAGCCAGTTTTGTGCACTTGGTGGCGAAGGCACCGGAACAGCCAGTTCCAGATTCGGGCTTTGATATGAAAATGGAATAATTGGCCAGATCGCCCAGCCTTTTTCTGCAATCAACTGTTGAACGGCAGGATCTTTATACTCGGCTTCGGTTTCAAATACCCCACCAAAAACGGTTTCCGGATAAGATTTTAAGATAGGCAAATACACTGCATGATCATATTTCACCAGCAAGGGCTTATCATTGGCAATCAGTTCTGCGCCCAAGGACATGATAAAAATAAGGCCAAACATAATAAAACAGCCAAATCCCAGCTTGTGCTGCTTAAAGCGTTGCCAGCCTAATTGCATCAAGGACGACATTAGGAGGATCCCCGACGTGAACTGAAATGAATCCGTGGGTCGATCAGTTGATACAGCAAATCGCTTAATAATCGCAATATCAGACCAAGCAAAGTAAAGATAAACAGAGTACCGAAAATCACCGGATAGTCGCGCTGGATGATCGCCTCAAAACCCAAAACACCTAAACCATCGAGATTAAATATAATCTCAATAAACAGGTTGCCGACGAAAAACACCCCAATTAATACTTCTGGCAAACCTGCGATCAACACTAACATCGCATTTCGAAACACATGCCGATATAGCACTGCATTTTCATTTAAACCTTTGGCCCGCGCAGCCAGAACATATTGCTTACTCAGCTCTTCCACAAAAGAAAATTTCACCAGATAGGTCAAACTGGCAAATCCGCCGAGCACCATGGCCAACAATGGCAATGCCATATGCCAGAAATAATCCTGAATTTTCCCGAAAAATGAGAGTTCGGCAAAATTTTCAGAGCTGAGTCCCTGTAAGGGAAACCATTGCAGAAAAGATCCACCGGCAAAAAATACAATCAGTAAAATCGCAAAAATAAAGGCTGGAATGGCATAGCTCACCGCCAGCATTAAAGAGGTGATCTGATCAAAAACACTGCCATGTTTTCTGGCTTTGCCGATGCCTAAAGGGATAGACACCAGATAGATGATTAAGGTACTCCACAGACCTAAAGACAGCGATACCGGTAGTTTTTCCCAGATCAGCTCAGTCACAGCCTTGTCTTTAAAAAAACTAGTGCCCAGATCAAACTGGGCATAGCGCCTTAGCATGTCCCAAAAGCGGATATGGGCAGGCTGATCAAAACCATATTGAATATTGATCTGCTCGATCATCTCAGGGGTGAGGCCTTGCTGCCCCTGATACTGTAATCCGGTATGTGTCAAGCCATTGACCTGTTGTGCCTGATAAATCGCTTGTTCCACCGGCCCACCCGGTGCCAGCTGGATCACCATGAAATTGATCAGCAAAATGATCAGCAAGGTTGGAATCATCAGCAACAGACGCTTGAGTATATAAGTGCTCATGGCACTCCCTGATAGGCTTGGAGCTTAATGCTGTTTGAAATAATTGGCCACATGTTGAGCCTTTGCTGCATCGACCCACCAGTAGTCAATGCCCGCGGAGAGCTTAGGTTTAAGCTTGGGCTGCTGATACATGTTCCAGTAAGCATACCAGTATTCACCCGTACCATAAGTCGGAATATGATAATAACCTGCCCGCAGCAACCGGTCTAAAGCTCGGGTACTCTCAATCACCTGCTCCCGGTTCTGCGCCTGAATTACTTGCTTAATCACCGCATCAATAGCAGGATTCTGAATACCGGCATAATTATAGTTACCGACCTGCTTGGCAGCCTGACTGCTCCAGAACTGTTTTTGTTCCTGCCCCGGTGTCAGGGACTGTGGCATGCTGTCGACAATCATATCAAACTGGTAATTTCTTAGCCGTTCATAATACTGTGCGGTTTCGACCATACGAATATTCGCCTGAATCCCCAAACGTTTTAAATGACGCAAATAAGGCATCAGATGACGCTGCTGTTCCATCTGATGCAGTAAAAATTCAATCTTGACCGCTTGACCGGAAGCATTGACCAACTGCCCCTGTTGATAACGATAACCAGCCTTTAACAGCAATTGACGGGCTTTTAATAAATTCTGCCGGTTAAACCCTGAGGCATCGGATTGAGGATATTGCCAGTCCTGAAGTACAGCCTGACGCTGAACCGGATGAAGCTTCTGCAAATGAGGCTTTAAAATTTGCAGCTCTTGGGCACTCGGCCGTCCACGAGAAGCCAGCTCGCTATTGGAAAAAAAGCTGTTCAGACGTTGATATTCACCATAGAACATGGCTTTATTCAGCCATTCAAAATCGTAAGCGAAACTTAAGGCCTGACGGAAGCGAATATCGGCAAAGGGCTGACGCCGGGTATTAAAGACCAGACTCTGGGTCGGGACCGGATTTTGATGCCGAAAACGATAACGTTTGACTTGTCCTTGCCGAACCGCAGGAAATTGATAATCCCTGATCCAGCGATTGACCTGTTTTTCCTCATGCAAAGTAAATTGGCCCGATTTAAAGGCTTCGAACTTGATTTCCGGACTACGATAATAACGATACTGGATCCGGTCAAAATTATAACGACCGCGATTCACCAATAGATCTTTTCCCCAGTATTGAGGATTGCGCTGATACGAAATACTGCGGCCGGGATCTATGCGCTCAATCACATAAGGCCCTGAACCCAGAATCGGTTTCAGCGTCAGGTCTTTAAAATTGCGCCTTTGCCATTGCCGTTTAGAATAAATGGGCATCTGCGCGACAATCATGGCCATTTCCGGATTATGCCCGGATTTAAAATGCATTTTGATTTTTAAAGCTGACAGTACTTCCAGCTTATTTAAATCTGCCAGATACATTTGCAAGCCAAAATTGGACTGGGTCTGATAAAGCTCAAAGCTATATTTGACATCTTCCGCAGTTAAGGGCTGACCATTGCTAAAGCGCGCTTTCGGATTTAAATGGAAAATGATAAAGGCGGTTTTCTTGGGGTCAAAACTGACTTTTTCCGCCAGCAAGGGATAATACACCCCGGGCTCATCCAGTGATTTCGACAGCAAACTGTCAAAAATATAGTTGATCCCTTCAGTGACATTGCCTTTGCCATTCATGCTATTTAAATTATCAAAGCTGCCATCGGCCGCCAGAATCAGTGCACCACCTTTGGGGGCTTGCGGATTGGCATAAGGTAAGGATTGCAGATGGCTATATTTCGGTGGGCTATGTAGCGCAATATAAGGCGTGGTGATCAGGGCTGCCCAACTGGTATTCATTACCAGCGGGACAACCATGCTTAAAACAAATAAACTAAAAAATCTCACGATGAATGAATTAGTTTGGCACTTTAATCACATCACCAATACGTAATTGTGTATTCGGTTTGAGATCATTCATTTCCGCCAGTTGATTGCTGTTCATGCCGTAACGTGAGGCCAGACCGATCAAGGTATCGCCGCGTTTGACTTTATAATCAGTCACCAGTTTTGGAATCTGGATGGTTTGACTGACACGCAATCCGGCACGTGGACTGAGATTATTTAACTCGGCCAGTTCGGTGACCGTAATTCCTAAACGGCTGGCAATCGCATTCAGGGATTCGCCTGACTTGACGGTATAAGATTCAGTTGCTCTAGAAGCCACAGGCGTAGCTGCCACTTTCACGTCTTCTGCTTTTTTATCCGTCGGAACATCACCCACAATTTTTAAACGCTGACCAATACGGACGTTGCCATTGGCATTCAGGCCATTTAAATCGGCCAGATACTTGACCTGAAGATGATACTGACGCGCAATAGAACTTAAGGTTTCACCCGATTTCACCACATGCGAATCGGATTTCATATGTTTCGACACCGTTTCCGCCACAGACTCACGCACGGGTTCAGCTGCCTCACCCGTCAGCTTTAAACGCTGACCGACGCGCAGGCCGGCATTACGAGAAATAGCATTCAGACTCGCCACCTGATCCATCGACAGATTGTATTTTGCTGCAATGCCGGTCAAGGTATCGCCCGATTGAACTGTATAAGTTTCAGGCACCTGACTGCCGGCCGGAATCTTGATGGTCTGGCCTATACGTAAACCACTATTGGCCGCAAAACCATTTAAAGCTGCCAGCTCAGACACACTGAGCTTGCTTTGACTGGCAATGCTATACAGGGTTTCACCGCGTTTGACCTGATAATTTTCAGTTGCTGTCTGATCAACTTTAACATTTTCAAATGTCTGTTCAGTCTTTTGGGTCGATGCGGTCAGTGCTTCAACTTCCTGAAGTGGCACATTGATTTTCTGTCCCACCATCAAACTGCTACCCGCAGTTAAACCTGAGGTGAATGACGCCAGTTCAGCATTTGACAGTCCATAACGATCGGCAATCAGTTTCAGATATTCACCGCGCTTGACTGTATAGGATTTGGTTTGAGCTTTGGCAGCTTCAGCTTTTTTAGCATCTTCTACTTTGGCTTTAGCTGCAGCCGTTTCTTTCAGCGACAGCTTCTGACCGACAAATAAACCACTGTTGGTACTTAAACCATTAAAATCAGCCAGCTGTTTGAGACTTAAACCAAACTGGCTTGCCACACTGGTTAGAGAATCATTGGCCTGAACCACATAAGATTCCGGCTTTTCTTTGGCTTTGGTTTGTTCCTGCACCGGCTTGGCATCATACAAATAAATCGTGGTGCCTACATATAGCGTAGAGTTTGGATCGATCTGGTTCCATTTCGCTACATCACGCCAGTTCACCCCATTTTTTGCTGCAATCAGTGCCAGATTATCCCCCGGTAAAACCTTATAGGTACTACGCTTGCCCTTAGGCGCGACCACCACCACTTCAGAATCAGTCTTGACGTAATTTTTACCCTGGTTCAACTGGGCTTCGACCGAAGTCGCTGTGGTATTGTCAGCAACTTCTTTCGGATAAGAGAAGCCTTTGGTAAGTTCCTTGCCTTGCTGCTCAGCCACAGACAGGCTGGTTTGAATAGCCGTCAGCTTGATTTTACCATCATAAGGATCGACAATTTCTGTGCCTGCCGGCGCCAATGCTTTCAGCTCTTCAACTACCTGAGCCTGCTCTGCCGGTGTTGCAACAGGCTGCAGAACGTCATCCACAGTTTTGTCAGTTTCCTGCGCGGTGACGACCTGCTGAACTTGCTGACGCTCGGCTGCAGAAATCGGTGGTTCGACCTGAATCTGTTTCGCTGGCGCTGCCGGTGTCACTGCGACCGGAATACGTGGCGCACTTGGAATCGGCAAATCACTTTGGGCAGCAAAACTGGCCAAGGCAGATGAGCCTCTAGGCGTTGAAATCTTTTTCGTGGTCTGTGCCACTGTATTTGCCGTTGTCACCACAGGTGCAGTCGTTGCAGGCCGAGTACTGGCAAGAACGGGTGGAGTCTGTTTTGCCGGTGTAATCGTTTTCGCATTTAATACGGGAGGCGCAGCTTTGGTCGGCACCACTGGGGTGGTGTTTTTCGGCAGATTGCTGGCACTACTCGCAGATAATCCGCCGGAACCAGATAGTTTTTTCAGCTTTTCATCAACTGAAGGACTGAGGTCAGCAGGAATCAAAATACGACGCGGACTGGTAGGGTCAATATGATCACCACGATGCCCCGGATTCAATTGATACAGCTCCGCACGGCTCAAACCGGTGATGGCTGCAATTTCATTTAAATTGGCCACGCCTACAGGCACTTCACGGAAATGCGGACGGTTGGCAATTGGTGGCAGGCTCACCCCATACTGACCTGGAGTTTTAATAATTTGTGCAACTGCCAGGAAACGTGGCACATAGCTCATGGTTTCTTGTGGCAATTTGAGTGACCAATAGTCGGTCGGCAGACCTGCTGCCTTATTGCGGTTAATCGCCTGCTGAATACGTCCCGGGCCAGCATTATAAGACGCCAGCGCCAGCTCCCAAGAACCAAACTGGTTATATAAACTGCCTAAAAACTCATAGGCTGCACGGGTCGATTCCACCACATCACGACGACCGTCGTATAAAGGGGTCTGCTTTAAACCATAAATACGGCCTGTGCTTGGAATAAACTGCCATAAACCTGCCGCTGCCGCACTACTGGTCGCTGCCGGGTCATAGGAACTTTCAATAATCGGTAATAGCGCCAGCTCGGTCGGCATACCACGGCGTTCTGCTTCTTTTACCGTGTAATATAAATAACGTGAGGCACGCGCACTTAAACGATCCAGATAAGGCTGACGTGAAATAAACCAGCCGCGCTGCGCATCAATCCGCGGATTCCAGACACTTAAATCCATCTTGAAACCCACAGTCATGCGTTTCCAGACATCACCATGCTTCAGAACCAGTAAACGGTCGCCTTCTACTGCACGCATATCGGTTGCAGAGAGTAAATCTTCCAGTCCATCCAGACTGTTGGCATCCAGATATTGTGATCCAACTTGCTTGCTTTTCGCTGTTTGGGTCGCACTTT
This sequence comes from Acinetobacter sp. YH12151, assembly GCF_013418355.1. Taxonomy (NCBI): domain Bacteria; kingdom Pseudomonadati; phylum Pseudomonadota; class Gammaproteobacteria; order Moraxellales; family Moraxellaceae; genus Acinetobacter; species Acinetobacter sp. YH12151. The sequence goes on from NZ_VPCG01000002.1 coordinate 138,568, forward strand.
GTGTAGATGAACAGCCCGTCAGTCCCAAGGAAGCAAGTGCAGTTCCCAGTACAGAAAATTTTAGAAATGTAGGTAATGTCGGCTGCCACAAGATTGCGGTTGGTTTATACATAAAAAAATCCAAACAACTCGTATATAAATTTATTTTTTAGATATGCCATTGTAGTGAAGCAGGTCGAAGACACAAGGCAATAATTTACCGCGATTTCACGTTAAATGTTACAAGAAATTAAAAAATCCCGGACATATAGATTGATCGACTGCATTTGCGCTATACAATAAGCCTTCCAGCTTGTTCTATTTTGATCGGATTTAATCTATGTCACACACTATCACACTTTATGTTGATGGCGCCTGTCGCGGCAACCCGGGTTTAGGCGGTTGGGGTGCGTACATTGTTAATGGCCAACAAGAACACAAAATTTGTGGCGGTGAAGACCATACCACCAATAACCGCATGGAACTGACGGCTGCCATCGAAGGCATTCTGTTCTGTGACAAACAGGATAAGCTGGTGATCTATACCGATTCCAATTATGTCAAACAAGGCATTACCGAATGGATTCACGGCTGGAAAAAGAAAAACTGGAAAGACGTCAAAAACCCTGACCTGTGGCAAAAACTGGATGCAGTCTGTCAGGGACGAGAGATTGAGTGGCACTGGATCAAGGGTCACGCCGGGCATGCCGGCAATGAAATGGCCGATCAGCTGGCCAATCAGGGCGCCGATGAAACCCTGAAAAAATCCAAGCAAAGCCCTTCAATATCTGAAGATAAAAAAAAATCTGAACCCGACTGGCTGCTAGATGATCCTTTTGGTCTGGATCTGGCCGAGAGCGAAGAAGAGCTGGACGATATGCAGGAAGAAGAAATCATTGAATTGAATGAAGTTGCCGACCCTGAGCAAAGTGATCCAGCGCTTCAAGAGGTGGATGCAACCGTTGCCAATAGCTCGCAACTACATCCCCAGATTGTGATTACCCCCGCAACCTTACAATTGCATGGCCCGCGACAATTGATTCTGGATACCGAAACCACCGGTTTTTATTATCAGGATGGTGACCGGATTATTGAAGTTGGCGCGCTGGAAATGATCAACCGCAAACTGACCGGCAGCTCGATTCATATCTATATCAATCCGAAAACACCGGTCGGCGACTCGGTCAATGTCCACGGCATTACCGATGAGTTCCTGCAAGACAAACCGTTATTTGAGGAAATCTCTCAAGTATTGTTTGACTATTTGCACGGTGCCGAAATTATCGCGCATAACGCCAGCTTCGATATGAACTTCCTGGATATGGAATTCAAACGGGCAGGTTTTAAAGCCCTGTCCGAAGTTTGTGAAGTAACCGATACCCTGGCAATGGCCAAGTCCAAGCATCCGGGGCAGAAAAACTCGCTGGATGCCTTAGTGCGCCGCTACGAGATTCCAAAGCGTGACCGTACGTTCCACGGTGCCTTGCTCGATGCGGAAATCCTGTCTGATGTTTATCTGGCGATGACCGGTGGACAGGTATCTTTTGATATCGATGCTTTGTCTCATTCTGACGATCAGAACAACCGTTCAGGCATGGCCAGAGTTGAAATTGAACTGCCGGTGATTCTCCCCTCAGAACAAGAATTGCAGGAACATGAGAAATGGATCAAACAATTCGAAGAAAAACATGGAACTGCTTGCCTTTTCTCGAAATAAAATCTACATTTCCGAGCATGCTTTAGGTTAAAAACTACAGTTCTTCAGTTATAGTAAATACAAAGAGGTTCCGCAGCTTTAAGCGGGGCTCATATATAGATAATACTTCAGGAAAGGTGCAGATCCATGTCTTACCAAACCTCTATACATTTTGATCCAACAGCCTTACTGATAATAAGAAATGAGGTTGATAACTCGATCAAGTTAGTCGAATCAGCAGTAAGCACCTTGGTAGAAGATCAGACTTTACTTTTGGCATTGATGATGCATTAAATCAGTTCGAACAATGCGCCCAGGTTCTGGCACTCATCGACATGTCCAGCCTGGCAAAAGTCGCTCATTATTCAGCAGAACTGATGCGCAAGATTATGGGGAACCCGGCACAGGTCAATACGCAGGACGTCATTGCCCTGAGTGAAGGCACCACCATGCTGAAACGCTATATCGAATTTATCTGCCTGCGTGAAGTAAAAATTCCACAGTTCCTGCTCGACACCCTGAACCGTCTGGAAATTGCGCTGGGTAAACCGCTCACCAGTGAAGGTCAGCATATTGAATCCCTGCTCGATCTGATCACGCCTGACTTTCAGTTACCACAAGCACCCGGTCTGGAAAAATCCAAATATGTTCAGCGCCTGTACAAGCTGTCCCTGAACAAGCTGCTTAAGCAGGAAGAAAGTGAACTGGATCTGCAGGCGATTAAACTGGTGGGGGCTTATCTGGCTGGGCTCGCTCAATCGCACACCAGCAAACAGTACTGGAATCTGGTTTTCGTTGCATTCAGCAATATTGATCACTTGCTGATTAATGAGCCACGTCTGCGCACTCTGGTGAGTATCGAGCGCAACATGGCACAATATTTTGGCTCGCCGGACAGCTTCAAGGCTTCACTTGCAGACCTGGCCAATGTCCTGAGTCTGTGTATTAGCCAGGAAGATGATACTGCACAACATATCCGCAGTCAGCTCAATATTGGTGAAGACCTGCTGACCGATATGCAGTTACAGGTCTTTAGTCGCCACCTGTATGGTCCAGACTTTGAAACCATGCATACCATTAGCGAACTGGTGACCACAGAAATGGCGCAGATTCGTAATGACATCGAGTTTAACTATCAGAACATGAGTCCTGAAAAAACTCAGGAATTGCAGGCACAGCTCAATAATCTGGCCAACATCTTCAAAGTATTGAACCTGAATGAAGCCTATCATGACCTGAACCGTCAAGCTACTTCACTGAGCCAGACTGAAATCCTGAAAGATCCGGGTTTTGCCCAGCAGTTGATGAATGTGATCCTGTCTGCCATGAACTCGATTGGGGTACTGGAACGTCATCACACCTCGAGCCGTTTGCAGCTGCGCGTCAACAACATGAATATTTCTCTGGACCGCCTGGATGAAGCACATGCGGCTTTACTCACTGAAACCAAGGCCCTGATCGAGCTTTCCAGCCAGATTCTGAGCAACTATCTGCAAGATCAGGACTTGGCTGCACTCGAACCTGTGCCAGTACAATTCTGTGAAATTGGCGGGGCGATGCTGTTCCTGAATGCAGAACATGTTCGTACTGCATTCACCACCACTGCAGCATTCATCAAGAACCGTATTGATCTATCAATGGCATTAACGCCGGAAGAGATTCATCGTGCTCTGGATACTCTGGCGAGTGCCGACATGATGATTGATAACTTAAAGAACAAACAGCCTGTTTTACAGGCTATGTTTAAGGTAGCATTGGACAGTAGTGAAAAACTCAAAATAGTTGCCTAATGTCCAAATTATCACTTGCTTATATTTTTCAGCAGCAGCAACTGCTGGTCGATCAACATTTTCAGCTTCCACAGGTTGAAGCCCTCGCAAGTGATTTGTTACTCCACACGGGTGATCAAGTGATTGCCCGTGACCTGCTTCCCGATGAGCCGATTCCTGCAGGCTTGCAACTGGTACCCATCCGCCAGTTATTACAGTTCTGGAATACCCAGCAATTCGAACAGGCCAGCCGTGCGGTACAGCTTTTAGAATGGCGCCGGAATCACAAATTTTGTAGTCATTGCGGTACAGCCACCGAAGCACATCCGCTTGAACATGCGATGCTCTGCCCATCCTGCAACTATCGTCAGTATCCACGGGTTCAGCCTTGTGTCATTACTGTCATTACCCGGGGTGAAGACGAAATTTTGCTGGCCAAAAACGCGCGTAATACCAAAAGCCAGATGTATGGCCTGATTGCCGGTTTTGTTGAGGTAGGCGAAACGCTGGAAGAGGCAGTACGTCGTGAAACGCTGGAAGAAGTCGGTTTAGAACTCAAGAATATCCAGTATCTGGCCAGCCAGCCCTGGCCGTTTCCAAGCAATCTGATGATTGCCTTCAAGGCTGAATATGCCGCGGGTGAAATCGAATTACAGCAAGAAGAAATTAGCGATGCGCAATTCTTTAAATTCGATCAGCTGCCCGAAATTCCGTTCAAGGGCAGTATTGCCCATGCCATGATTATGCATGTGACTCAAGGTACGGCAGTCGCAGACGATACCAAGACCTGGCTCTAGCTCTTATTGAGCTCAAGTTTGGCTGAACCAATAAAAAAAGAATCCAAGGGAGATAATCTCTTGGATTATTTTTTATGCCTTACTACTGGGTTAAATCCCGCTATCAGTCTCGAGATCTAAATGCATCCTCGAGTGCCCAAAGCACCTGCGCTTTGGTCTGGAAATAGCGACTGAACAAACTGGAGAGCGAACCCACGATCGTAATATGGCCAAGTTTCGGAATATGAATCAAATGGCTATGATTGCCCTTTTCTCGCAATACCCGATCTAGATCCTGACTATTAAAATGGCCAACGATGTTGTCCTTCTCGGCAATAAACAAATAATGCCGGGTTGGGCTATTTTTAACAAAATAATAAGGCATGACCTGCTGATATGGCACCGTCTGATCAAAAGCATCAGCACAAATCGGATCATTCTTATAATCAAAATGATAAGGCCCCGCCAGACCAATAATCGCACGGATTAGACTATGATCAATACTGGCAGATTGCGGATGATACAGTGCAGACATGACATTGAATGCCCCAGCCGAATGTCCCATCAAAACCAGGTTTTCAGCACAGATATCTAACCGGCCGGCAGACTGCTGCAAGTGGTTCAATAATAAATGCAGATCATGAATATAGGCTGGGAAAATATGTTGTGGTGCCAGATGATAATTCATCACCACCACATCATAGCCTTCTTTGGCAAAGGCCTCACCAATGAACTGATAGTCCTTTTTATCGCCATGCAACCACGCGCCGCCATGTACAAAAACAATCAGGGGGCGATGGGGCAAAGGCTGCTGGCTACGGAACAGATCAAAGCGTTGCCGTGATTTTAGACCATAAGCCAGCTGAGTTTCGATCGTGTAACCCTGTTTAGGCGTTAAACGATTCAGCGCATAACTGCCAAAATCATAGAGTCTAAATGCTTTATAGCGTTGCTGGACTTCCAGAATCTGATTCGACAATTGGTTTTTAAAATGACCGACCTTATGGAGCATCGGTTGGTTCAACCGTATCAGGATCTATCGCAACCGGCGTCTGTTCAATACCGGGCTGTGCATAAGCAGGTGCTGCAAAGTTCTGACTGCTCAGATTTGAAGACTGTTCAACATTGTCAATCAGGGTCACAATTTTGGTGACATTGCCCACTTGCTGCAATACCTGATTCAGGTCAGCAATTTCTGCGCTGTTCAAACGTCCCATCACATACAGCACGCCATCTTCAGTATGCACATGTACTTTACTGTCCGCAACCACAGTGGCTTTCATGATCAGGCCACGGGTATTCGCTGTGACCGCAGTATCCTGCATGATGGTGCTATAGCTGATCTGGTTGCCTACAGTAATAAAATTATGTACCGCTTTGACATCGCTCATGGATTTGACATTGTCTTCTGCCAGCTGCTTGAGATGTGCATCGGGCACCTGACCGGTCAGCAAGACATTGCCATGAAAACTTTCAATATTGACCCGAGCCTGTTTGAAGCGCGAATCTAGTTTATAAAGATTAATTTTTGCAGTACGGACAATCGAGGAATCAATAAACACCTGCCCCAAGGTACGCGCCCCACTCTCAGTTCCTACAGGAGCCGTACCTGTGCCGCTAGAAATAAAACTGGCACAACCTGATAAACTTGCGACACACAGCATTGTTATTGCAATACGCTTAACCACTCAGCAAGACTCCTTCATTTTATTACGTCTTTTTCAATCTAATAATCTGTCTTTAAGCTCAGATCATGGCAACTCTGCTTGAACTTTACAATGATCTTGAGGCAAATATAAGCATCTTTAGACCTTATTTTATTCACAGATTAATAAACTCTTGATCAAAAGTAAAAGCATTTTCAATCCATTCCAGATCATAAGGGTATTGCGAAAAGTCATGCTGTAGGGTTTTTGCAAATTGCTGTTTAAAATCAAAACAAATCACGTCAAAACGATAGTAATAGTGTGCAAATTGTGGATTTTTCTGAATAAAGCACATTGCCGTCTTGAGCATCTTGCCCTGTTTTGCTTTCGACACCGACTCGATCGCTTGCGCATATCCGGTGTGTGCACGAGCTTTGACTTCAACAAAGATCAGCTCCTGTTCACGTACCAGAATCAGATCCAGTTCACCATAACGGCTGTGATAATTGGCTGTAAGCAATTGAAATCCCTGCTGCTGCATCAGTTGGGCGGCTTGCTGTTCTGCCCATGTACCTAATTGCTGTCGCATTATTCTCTTTCCCTGTTAGAGCAGCTTTACACCTGTGCCACTGTACTGAAAACATTGCGGAGTACGCTGGACACCGTGTTCAGTGATCTGAATCCGGCCGGTTCTGCCCTGAAATTCAATCGTTTGCAGCCGCGGCTGAGATAAATACTGCTGGGTGATGTGCCAGGCATCGCCGCCACAAGCAATCAGGCGCTGATAAGACAGATTAACCGGTTCCTTGGCATAAGCTTGCAGCACATCCGGCCAATCCGCTAAGTAAAGCACTGGAACATCACAAAACTTGATCCCTTGTGGCAGCTTGTGCTGTTCGCTCATGGCATTGGCTACGGTATACATCCGTGAACGATTTAATTCAGGCATGACAGCCATCCATTCTGCATTGCCCAGAAACAATAATCCCTGCTTGGGCATTAAAAATCGTGGTGGTTTATCTACGATCTTGAATTTCAGATCACTCTGGCTCAGCAAGGACATCAACAACAGTTCATGCTCTGCTTCACTGCCCGGCTGGCGTAAAATCAGCAGTTGCCGAATCCCGTCTTTGAATAAAAGTGCTTTTAAGGCAGCGGCATCATCTTTCTTGGATAAGCTGAACTGCCAGACATTGGGAGACGCATCAGCCACTTCATTCAGGCTGAGGGTACGTACTTTGGGTTTGCTGTTCAGCAGTTGTTCCACGTCGCTACGTGCTAACGGCCCCACCACCATTCTGGTCTTTTTATTGACATGCTGTTTGAGTAACTGGGAGATGTTTTTCTGATTGGCATTGACCCATTTCAGCGGAATCTTGTGTCCTGAAGCGGTATAGGTACTGAGAAAACCCTGTTTGATACTCGATGCAGCTCGCGCCAAAGGCCCGGATTCGGGTAGAATGATCAACACTTCTGCTTGAACGCTGCTGATGCAGCTGACTAAACACAAGCCTAATATTTTATTTTTCATCTTCCATTTTTTATTATTCAATTTATTCCACATGGAGAAACCTATGAGTGCTCAGTTATTTGTTGTTGCGACTCCAATCGGGCACTTAGATGATATTAGTTATCGTGCAATTCAGGTGTTGAAGTCGGTGAGTCTGATTGCTGCTGAGGATACACGAACTTCGGCACAGTTGCTTAAACACTTTAATATTCAAACACCTTTGACTGCATGTCATGAACATAATGAAAGCAACAAAATTGAGCAGCTGATCCAGCGTCTACTGAACGGCGAAGATATGGCCCTGATCAGTGATGCTGGCACGCCCCTGATTAGCGATCCTGGTTTTAAATTTGTTCGGGCTGCTCAAGCGCATAATATCCGTGTTATTCCTGTGCCCGGTGCTTGTGCTGCCATTGCGGCCTTAAGTGCGGTCGGCTTGCCGAGTGACCGTTTCAGTTTTGAAGGCTTTCTGCCATCCAGACAAAGTCAGCGCCTGCTGAATCTGGAAAAACTCAAAGATGAAACCCAGACCTTAATTTTCTATGAAGCACCGCACCGGATTCTGGAATGCGTTAAAGATATGGCGGGCATATTTGGAGCAGACCGTCCTGTTGGCTTCGCGCGTGAAATTACCAAGACTTTTGAAACCATCAAGAAAATGACTTTAGGTGAACTGGTCGAATTCATTGCTAATGATCATAATCAGCAAAAAGGTGAAATTGTTCTGGTGATTGGCGGAGCAACCGAAGAAAAAGATCTGGATCAGGAAAAGCTGGATAAATTATTGAATCGCTTATTACAGGATCTGTCAGTCAAAGCAGCTTCACAACTGGCAGCAGATTTAACCGGTATCAAAAAGAAAGTGGCTTATCAACGTGCTTTAGAACTGACATCAGCCAACGATTAATATTCTAGCTATCTATCACTTTTATTTTTGCAAAAAAACACCACAACTGATGTGGTGTTTTTTTATAAATCCAAGTCAAGGAATGACTTATTCTTTAGCTACTGACTCATCTGCCGGTACTTCAACGATACGGCCGCCACTTGCGAGAAAAGCCGCAATTTCGTCTTCAAGTGCCTGACGCTTCTTTAACTTTGCAGTCACGGTCAAAGTTTCAGCTTCTGCAAGATCGTTATCATTGACGACCTCTGTACTCTCTGTTGCGCCTTTTTCAGCTGCTTTTGCTTCATCATCGTCAACGATTGAATCTTCAACGTCGTCGTCATAATCATTATTCATGTCTGTCATTTGCATCTCCCCCAAAATGAGCGCTCGCTTTGTATTTAAAGCCAGGTGTCGAATTAAGTGAAATTTAGCAATCTATGTGGCATTCGCCTAGTACCAAATATTAAAAAATCGTATTTTTTTTAAACAAAATCGTTACTCTTTATGGATGTTTGTTTAAAAAATTTACATTTCAACGCTAAGCTGCATAGCGTGTGTCTTTAAGTAAACTCAGACCATTGGCCTGTGCCATAAATGCATCTTTTAACATGGGCTGATTTTCCACCTGTTTCAGACCGAAATTACGTGCCCAAACCATCGGGAAAAATGAAGTCGTTTCCATCCAGCCAATCGCAGACATGCTGTGCATCATGGCATCGTTTTGTCCTTTACGGCGGTGCTCATAACGCTTCAGGCTTTGCTCGTGTGCCCAAATACCACGTGACTGATCATGCAGCAATACATCACAAAGCACGGCAGCATCCAGACAGCCAATATTCACCCCTTGACCTGCCAGCGGATGAATCACATGGGCAGCATCACCAATCAAAGCCAGACCATCTTGAACATAGTGTTGGGCGGCACGTGCTTTTAATGGAAAAGTCGCACGTGGTGTCGCTTGTACGACCTTACCGAGCATATGATGACTTTCACGGGTCAATAGCTGTGTAAAGTCAGCATCTGACAACCCTGCATATTCTTCAGCATAATCATCCGGCAAAGTCCAGACGATGGATTGCCAATGTCCCTGCTCTTCTTTTTTTAAGCTGGCCATCGGTAAAAAAGCCAGAGGGCCAGTTTCCAGAAAAATCTGGCGCGCCATATGCTGATGGGGCTGTACAGTTTGAATCGCACAGCTGATCCCGGCCTGTTTATAGTCCAGTACATCAATATCGATGAAAGCTTGCTCACGGACAAAGGAGTTGGCACCATCTGCACCAATCACCAGCTTGGTTTTAAGCTGTGTGCCATCGGCCAGATGAATGATCCAGACACCGACTCCACGTTCTACCCGGCTGACTTTAACTTCGGTACGGTAATCCTGTACAGCGTCAAGCATCTTTTGCTGAATAGCCAGATTCAGGATACTCGGTTCCACCATCGAACCTAAGGCTTGTTCTACTGAGGGTGTTTTTTCTGAAGGCTGGCCGAAATTAATATCACCATAGCCATTTTTATTCCAGACCTGCATACCGGTATAAGGCTGCTGACGTGCCAGTTTTTCCCATATACCGACTATTTTTAATAGGTGAATGGTTGCCTGACTCAGCGCCAAAACACGTGGATTCGCCACACCTAATGCCTTATCTGCATCTAAAATTGGGGCAGCGTCTAAAACTGTAGGCTGCACACCACCTTGCGCCAGCAGAAGTGCAGTCAGTCCACCGACCAGTCCACCGCCAATAATGACCACATCCAAGATTTCGTTATTTTGATTTAAGCTCATGCTTTTAATCCCATGGCATAATTTGCAACCAAAGGTTTAATGCCTGGAATATTTTCAAAGCAGATTAAGCCTGTGTTACGCATCAGTTTGAGGAATGGATTCTGATTACTAAAACCGCGTACCACTGAATCACAGAATTTAATGACCCGCTGCTGATCTTTCAGGCGTGATTTTTCGTAGTCCTGTAGCATGGCTGCATCACCTAAATCAGCACCCTGCTCAAGCTGCTCTGCCAAATAGCGATTAAGCACATAAGCATCGCGCATACACAGGTTAAAGCCCTGTCCGGCTACAGGATGGATGGTATGTGCAGCATTGCCCATCAATACCACACGGCCAACGGCCTGTTTTTCTGCCAGGACTTGAGACAATGGGAAGCTAAAACGGCGACCGGTTTTCTGGAATTTTCCGGCACGATCACCATAAGTGTCCTGCAAGGCATCAAGAAAATGCTGATCATTTTCATCGCCCAACCATTCACCTTCTGTGCCTTTTTTTACCGGCCAGACAACGGAACGGCGATATTCACCCGGCAATGGCAATAACGCCAAAGGGCCTAAATGACTGAAACGCTCAAAACCGACATGACCATGGGGCTTCGAGGTTTGTACTGTAGTCACGATCGCGACCTGATTATAATCGTGTTCTGAAGTACCAATGCCCAATGCTTTACGGCAGAAAGAATCACGACCGTCTGCGGCAATGACCAGTTTAGATTGTAAAGTCAGCTCAGATTCACCACGCTGCGCCTGAATATAAGCACAATCGGCATCTTGGGTCAGCGATGTGACTTGTACACCATCAATCAGTTCAATCAGCGGCTGTTGTTTCACTTGGGTCAGCAGCACACGGCCGAGCCAGGCATTTTCAATCACCTGACCGAAACTTTCGACTTTTTCCTGTTCTGCTTTTAGGCATGCCTTACCAAAGCTGCCTTGTTCGGTAATATTGACTTCCAGAATTGGTGTGGCATGTTGCTGTAGTGCACCCCAAAGGCCGAGTTCCTGATAGATCTGTACACTACGGCGCGACAAGGCACTGTTACGCGCATCAAAACTGGAATGATACGGGGCAAGATGTTCATCATCATAATCTGGATATTTGATGGCTTCCAAAAGTTTGACTGCAATATTGGTTTTCGCCAACATCAGTGCGAGGCTTAAGCCCACCATACCACCACCGACAATGATGACTTCTTGTTGCATGCTGTAATCCTTTCAATGTCGTATCTAAGTCAATAGATACTTATAATCATGATGGATTTTATATTAGCTCAAAAAAATTCTTTTTTATAATGAAATAGCGTGTCTCGCCTCTGATGTTTATTGTTTCCGGGTGGCCAACCAGCACAGAATTGCTCCAGCCGTAACCATTGCCACACCCTGCCAAAAACCAAAAGACAAAGACGTACTCAGCAATAATGCTGCAAATAAAGCAGATAACACCGGAGTAAAATAGGAAGCACCCGCCATTAATGTCATGTTTCCAGAAATAATTCCAATATTCCAGGCACCATATCCCAAACCTAAAGCTCCGGCTGCCATAATCAAAGTGACGGTATTATCATAAGTAAAATTAAGCGCTGCTCCATTCATCAGGAAATATTTGATCCAGAGCACAACCGCAGCAAGGGCAAAGAATATCGTGACCAAGTTTTTACCTTGAGAAGTTTTTACGGTCACGGAACAATATGCAGCCCACAAAACCGCTGCAGCAAAAGCTAAACCATAACTAAGAGGATTAGCTTTCAAATTGCTCCATATTTGTAAGAGATCAAAGCCGGTATCTCCGCCTAAAACCCAACAAATTCCAACCAAGGCCAATAGGCAACCAGGAAGAATTAAGAGATTGGCTTTAACGTTGTTAAAAATGATTGCAAATAATAAGGTAAAAGTCGGCCATAGATAATTAATCATCCCTACTTCAATGGCTTGCCGACTATTTTGAGCATAACCAATAGAAAGGGCAAAACATAATTCATAAGCAACAAATAAAAGACTTCCCCACCATAAATAAGGCTTTGGAATAGTAGAAAGCTTGGGTAGACCGATGGTAAAAAATAAAATAATGGATGCCACACTGTAAATCAGGGCAGCACCTGCGACCGCTCCAAAACTCTCACTGACACTACGAATTAAGCCAACATTCGTACTCCAGAAGATGACCGCAGAAAGACCAATTAAAGTCGCGACATTTCGATTAAATACCGGTAGAGCGTTTAAGAGCATGGGCTATTTACTCAGAATCAAAGATATTCAGATATATGCTTTTGTAGTTTTAAAGATTAATTTTTCGACTCATTCAGATCATGCAATGAATCAGAATGATAGTAAATAATGCAGACTTAAATTTTAGATAAGAACTGTAACTTTCAGCTAAATTTATAGTTTTGTATGACTAAAATTGGCACAACATTTATTTTTTTAAATCGTCGCTTAGCTTTTAAGGAGAACTAAGATCTACAGCTTGGAGGTAAAAAAATCATTTGTTTATGGACGTTTTTTCCTCATAACTCCGCTATTTTATAGCTATCCAAACACCCAAAATGCCGTCTCTGTCAGCCAGTCATCTAGCTCAAATCACCATAATAAAAACGGAGCCTCAGCTCCGTTTTATTGATAACTATTCCATCCACTCAAGCCGAATTTTAATTATTTAAAATCAACCTTGTAGGGATGTAAGTCATATAGATTAATCGTTGGCGTATTAACGCACCACTCGGCTATGCGGCTCAGTGTGATGCACTGTTTTTCCTAATTTCGTACCGGTATAGATCAGGTACAATGCCGACAAACCAACCAGTACATAAACAATTCGAGAAAGCGCAGTCATATCACCAAAGATTGCAGCAACCAAATTAAAGTCGAATGCACCAATTAAACCCCAATTGATGCCACCAATAATTGTTAAAGCGTAAGCAATCAGTCAATCGTATTTAGTCTCATAAGTCTTCTCCTGCTGTTCTTTAAGTTTATTTAAGGATCAGAGAAAGTATGAGAAGCAAAGCGCATTTAATATGTAGCTTTGATGCTAAAAACCGATTTTCTGTGTTGAATTCCTGTCAATTTTTAAGCTGCAAATTTTAACTGGGTGAGTTTTATTTGACTTGTTCGTGATAAATGTAATTGAAATCTTTTTTACTATCGTTGCGCAATCTCTCAAAAGATCTGGCTTCAAATCTATTAGAGCAGTCATAAAAAAAGCCGATCTAAGGATCGGCTTTTCATGTCTCTAAAATTAAGTAGCCTGTGCTTTCGCCATTAATGCTTCAATGTCTTCTACCGTTTTCACGACTTTCGCGGTTAACACCAACGGGCCATTTGCAGTGGCCACGACATCATCTTCAATCCGGATGCCAATGCCACGCCATTTTGCATCCACAGTTTCATCATCAGGTGCAATATATACACCCGGCTCAACGGTGACCACCATGCCTTCTTCATACGGACGCCATTCACCATCGACCTTATACGCGCCAACATCATGCACATCCATACCAAGCCAGTGACCCGTGCCATGCATGTAGAACTGGCGGAAAGCTTCTTTTTCTATAATGTCGTCGATATCACCTTGCATCAAGCCAAGATCAAGCAGACCTTGCACCAGGATGCGCACAGCAACATTGTGCGGTTCTTTATAGGAGTTGCCAATTTGCACGGCATTGATCGCAGCGATTTGGGCATCCAGTACCACGTTATACAAGGCTTTCTGTTCCGGACTGAATTTACCATTCACTGGAAAGGTACGGGTAATATCTGAAGCATAAAGCTGATATTCAGCCGCGGCATCAATCAACACCAAATCACCATCTTTCAGCGCTTTATCATTTTCTACGTAGTGCAGGATGCAGGCATTTTCACCGCCACCGACAATACTGTTATAGGCCGGAACACCGCCATTCTTGCCGAAAATATAATTCAGCTCGGCTTCGAGTGCATATTCCATCATGCCCGGACGTACTGCTCGCATCGCTTGAGTATGTGCATCTGCCGAAATATCTGAAGCAATTTGCATCAGTTCAATTTCATTGTCATCTTTATGCAGACGCATTTCGTCAATAATACGATCCAGCTGAATCACTTGAGCAGGTGCAGACGTACCACGCCGGCTTTCACCACTTGCAGTCGCAATCCATTTCGCTACACGTGCATCAAAATCCGCGTTGTGGCCAATGCGATAAAATAACTGGTCTTTATTTTGTAATTTTTCCAGAATTCCTTCATCTAGCAGATCAATCGGATAGGCTTCATCTGCATCATAATCCTGCATCGCCCCATCAATCCCTGCACGATAGCCATTCCAGATTTCCATTTCCCGGTTACGTTCCCGGCAGAATAAACTATAGCTATAGCCTTCTTCTTCAGTGTCAAAGGTTTCAATCACAGCCACAGCTTCAGGTTCTGAAAATCCGGTTAAATAGAAGAAACTACTGTCTGCACGGTATTTATAATCTGCATCACGGTTACGCATCGCCACCGGACTGGTCGCGATAATCGCAATACTGCGTAAACCAATTTCCCCTGCGAGAATACTGCGACGTTCCTGAAAATCAGCTTGTGTTAATTTCTTCATTACACCTTACTTCTTGTCAATTCATGCTTTTATTGAAATTTTCTCTTGAAAACAGAACATATATTCTAATGAAACAGCAAAATATATGCCTGATTTCAAGCAGTGTGATGACATAGCTAACTATTTAGTTAGCTTGGACGTTTAGGCGAGAAAATTTCGACCACGCTTTGCGCCTCTGTAGCAGAAACCTGAGGCTGCACTTTTTGTGTCAATTGCTGCAAGAGTGGCGTTTCCTCAACCTCCACTTTCTTACGTCCCAAAGACAGGCTCACTGGAATCAGGCGCACAAATTCATACAATTCCTGATAGCTTTCTTCACCTTCGGCATCATCGTCTGAGTCTTCAAATTCAACCGCTGCAACATCTTGTAAATGTTCAATCAGTTCTACTTCGTCCTGACGAATATGACCAGAAGCCAGACCAAAACCTAACACCACGCCTGCGCACCAGTCCGCCAATGCCTGCACACGTTCTGAGAGCACATGCTCATCATCTGGAAGCAAAGGTAAATAATCCAGTTCATCTTCAGACAATGCATGGAAAACATCTTCAGCTTCGCCAGTCAACAGTTCTAATGCTTCGGCATCCAGTTCAGGCACATCCAGTGTTTCTAAAATCTGTAACCATTCTTCACTGCTCGGTGCCTGGGTGACACAAACAATCCCGGTCAGCAAACCATGCAGTTCACTCGGGCTAGAAATTTCCTCAATTGAAGAAAAATTGCGGTGCCATTCGGTCCAACCTGAAATATCGTCTTGCATTCGTTTATCCAATCTCTATACTGCTTATATATTACCTCTGTTTGCAACACTGTGCGACCTCGATATGTTAGAAGAATTACAGCGTCTACAAGTGCAGATTGGCGTGTTAAAAACGCGACTCGCACGGCTTGAAAGTGAGAATTCCAGTTTGCGCGAAGAGCAAGACTCTTCCATGGTGCAACATCAACAGCAAATTGAACAAAAGAACAGCGTGATTGCGCAAAAACAACAAGAAAATGAACACCTGACCGAACAGCTGACAGATTCTCGTGCCCAGTTTCAACTGCTCAATAATGATGCAACTGCACTGGCAGACCGTTATGGCCGTCTGGAAAAAAGCTGTACCGATCTGAAAAACCGTTTTCAGGAAATTCTGGCTGAACGAAATGAACTGCGGGTTTTGAAGGAAAAGATGCTGATCGAACAGCGTCAAGCCCAACAGGAAATTCAGCGCCTCAATCAGGAATCTGAGCGTTTAACCCAGAAAAATGAAAATGCCAAAGCCAAAGTTGAGGCGATTATTCAACGTCTGGCAATTCTCGGCACTGCGCAGGATCATCATGCACAAGAAATCCAACAACTGGCCCATCCGACTGAAGTAACTGAGGAAGCCTCATCATGAGTGAACAAATTGCAATTGATCTCAGAGTATTGGGGCATAGTTTCCGTTTGGCCTCTACTCCTGACAAGCAGGAAGAATTAGAGCGCGCGGCACAGTTATTGAATGATAAATACGATGAATTTCGTCGTAAAGCACCACGCATGGAACCCAGCAAGCTGATTATCATGGTGGCACTTGAGCTGATGCAGGAAGTCTTGAACATGAACAGATCACTTCAACAATATGCGCATTGCGAGCGTTTGTTACAAACCATTTTAGAAGAAGTTGAGGAACTAACAGAATAATCTCATATTCTGTTTAAACTTCGGCCATTTGGCTGAACTGTTTACAGTTCATGAACAGCATAGAGTTGCCACACCGACATTATCGTTTATAATTAACTTATCTCTGAGGTGTTCGCCAGCGGGTCTATATCCCTGCCGATACTTATATCTCCGGATGCGTTCTGCATATTTAGAGTGTATGCCTGCCTTCGTGCAGGAAACCCAGCAAGTATGCGTCGCGTCCACCTTGAACTCATCGGGTTCAGGGTAACGACATGCAGCGGCATCTTCGGAGTACTTTAGTTTTTTGCTTAAAATATACTTATAATTCTCTTAAAATCCTTTCTAAATTTTCTCTCAGTTCTATATTTCAGTATTTATCTCGGTCATTTTTCAAAGTTCATTTTATTCATGCCATTATCTGGTAGGCCTATAAAATGCTTAACAAGAAAATCGCTTTAACTTTCTTTTAAATACACATTGAATTTTCAAGTTATTTGATCTCGATCTAAAATAAACATGGCCCAGATTGCGGCAGGAATCCAGCCTAAAATTGAAATCTGCAGCATGAGACATATTGTTGCTTCAACCGGTTTGTGAATGGTCATAAATAATGACCAGGGGAAAATAAAGGCAATCATCAACTTCATTTTAAATACCCTCTTGTGTTCGTGTTTGCAATTTTAATATCCAGTTTTTACTGGACTCTGTGTTCGCTCTTTTTAGTGTTATCAAAAAAAATATGCATGCTGTATCATTCTAAAAAACATCTCAAAAGCCTAATTCAGTTAGCTTAAATGCAGCTTAAAAATTATTTTAAATCAGCTTGGCGAACTTATATTTTCAATTATCGTCTTGACGTTTTTATGAAAAAGACCTTGCTTTCACTCGCGCTGCCCAGCAGCTTTTCACTCGACTGAAACCCCTCATCTTTGGGCTGTTTAGGTGAAAACTGATTGCTACTTGGCAGCCGTATTCAAGGGTGATACCCGCCAAATCACGTCACCGACATCATCAGCCACTAAAATAGCGCCTGCAGAATCTACGGTTACACCAACAGGGCGCCCAAATGCTTTGCCCTGCTCGCTTAAAAATCCGGTTAAGACATCTTGAGGCTGACCGAAAGGCTGGCCATTTTGAAAGGGAACAAAAATCACTTTATAGCCACTATGCGGTTTGCGGTTCCATGAGCCATGCTGGCCAATCAGTGCACCATTTCGATAATGAGGCATTAGATCTGCTGTATAAAAACTTAAGCCCAATGATGCTGTATGATTACCCAAAGCATAGTCTGGTGGAATTGCCCGTGCCACCCGTGCAGGGTTTTGCGGCTTGACCCGTGTATCTACATGTTGGCCATAATAACTATAGGGCCAGCCATAAAAAGCACCGTCTTTAACCGAGGTGAGATAATCTGGAACCAGATCATTGCCGAGCTCATCACGCTCATTGACTACCGTCCAGAGTTTGCCACTCTGTGGTTGCCAGTCCATACCATTCGGATTACGAAGTCCGGTTGCAAAAGGTCGTGCTTGAGTATTGGCCAGGTCAAATTCCATGATCAGTGCCCGACCTTCTTCTTGATCCAAGCCATTTTCAGCTACGTTACTGTTGGAACCTACCGTAATATAGAGTTTGCTGCCCGTAGGATTGGCAATGACATTTTTGGTCCAGTGATGGTTTAAACGACCCGCCGGTAAATCCAGTACTTTGGTGCCGGTTGCAGTAATTTGAGTAGCACCTGCTTGATAAGGAAAGCGCATCAGGGCATCAGTATTGGCCACATACAACATATTGCCGACCAGCACCATGCCAAATGGAGAGTTGAGATTCTGTAAAAATACAGTTTTTTGTTCAGCGACTCCATCACCATTATTGTCACGAAGCAGACTAATGCGGTTAGCACTCGGATGCGATGAGCCGGCTCGCTGCATTACCCATTTCATGATTTTGCCTTTAATTCCTTTGCTATCATCAGGCTTAGGTGGTGCATCGGTTTCGGCCACCAGCACATCACCATTTGGCAATACATAGATCCAGCGCGGATGCTGCAACCCTTTGGCAAATGCCTGAACTTTTAAACCTGTAGCCGGAGTGGGCATTTTGCCCTCAGGCCAACCTTTGGCAGGTGCAATATTGACTGTAGGCAGCAAGCTGGATTTTGGTTTGGGTAACTGTGGCTGGGAACCATAACTGTCAGCAATTGGCGACTTGGATGGCATAGTACAAGCCGTCATCGCCAGCAGAAGTGCCAAGCCTGCACCAGGCAAAAAAAAGTGAACCGGCTGAATAGGCATTTTTATCTCTTGTTATTTTTTATCGTCATCGACTTACTTTAAAAAACAATTAGAGATGCCACTAGTGGCTTGATGTTTTTTCTGGTTATGAATTGGTTATCAGTTTTGAAGTAGATTTGTTTTTTTGTCGTAGCAGCATGATGCACAAGAGCTAAAAGAATTCTGATCAGTCATTCGACTCAGGGATTGTTGTAGTTCATCCAAGCACAGCTCCGTTTTAAGGTTTCATATACTGTTCAAAATAAAAGCCCATCTTTTGATGAGCTTCTACGTGCAAATCAGACCTGAATGATCCTAAACCTAGAGAATCTATGAATAAGAGAGTCGGATATTCGTCTGAAATACTTCAAAAAACAATTAAGGGAAGTCCTCCAAACAGCTGGGTAAGATTGTGCTACACAGCCAGATCCACTGGAATGAAAGATAAGATCCGTGGCTCTCAACCACGAAATGCCGCTTCAATCGCGGAGATGTCAATTTTCTTCATGGTCATCATTGCATCAAAGGCACGTTTGGCGGCGGCACGGTCAGAACTGGTCACTGCCTGAATAAGCACAATTGGCGTAATCTGCCAGGAAATGCCCCACTTGTCTTTACACCAGCCACACTCGCTTTCCTGACCGCCATTGCCAACAATTGCATTCCAGTATCGGTCGGTTTCTTCCTGATCTTCAGTTGCCACCTGAAATGAGAATGCTTCGTTATGCTGGAATGCCGGGCCACCATTTAGTCCAATGCAGCTAATACCCAGCACCCTAAAGTCAACGGTGATGACATCGCCTTCTTTTCCAGAAGGATAGTCTCCGGGTGCAAGGTTGATCGCGCCAATTGAGGAGTCAGGAAATGTCTCGGCATAAAATCGTGCAGCAGCTTCAGCGTCGTTATCATACCAGAGGCAGATGGTGTTCTTCGCAATATTCATCATGTTCAATCTCCATTGATTTAGGTCTTACGCGCTCTGCCTAGGCACAATGTGTTAGATCTATTGGGTTAATCAGAGATCTGATCCCTTATCTATAATTCACTCAAAAACACAAAAAATCGATTTTAGATTTGTACCTTTATTAATCAAAATCTGTTTCATGATCATCAAAATGATGACTTAAAAACGCATGCTTCACAGAAAATAAAAAAATTATGACATTTTAAGCAGCCAATAATTCAATGCCTTTAATTGACCAATTTTAATCAAGTTTTTAGAGATGAGATTCATTATGAAATTTGCTGAACTTAACCAAGTTGCTACCTCGTCATATGAGAATCAAGATCACAATTATTTTTTACTTTTCCCGAATTCCCACTTAGACTAGAGCACACTTTTGTCAGATCTGCTTTTGCCCTATGACCATTCAAGAATTAAGAAGATACCTGCGTAAAACACGTCGTCATCTTTCTAAATTTGAGCAAAGGCAAGCTGCACAAAAAGTTTTAAATCGCCTTATACGTAGCCCGCAATTTATTCATGCCAAGCACATCGGCATTTATCTGCATGCTTTTGGTGAGATTCATACCCACACCATTATTGAACGCTGCTTTAAACTGGGCAAACAGGTCTATCTGCCTGCGATTTGCGACATGAATCAACAGCTGGTCTGGATCCGAATCAGCCAGCATCAATATCGCAACAAGCGCTTTGCCTATCATCGGCTGGGAATGCGGGAGCCCATGACGACACGTGGTACTCATGTTTCTAAGCTGGATTTATTGATCATGCCGCTGCTGGCCTGTGATCATTCAGGGACACGCATTGGGATGGGTGGCGGTTTTTATGATCGAACCCTGGCTTCTGCGCCCGGGCTTCCATTCCGTCTGGGACTGGCGCATGACTTTCAACTGCTTAGCCAGTCCTTAAAACGGGAAAAATGGGACCAACCCTTGGATGCTCTTATTACCCCGACAGTTTTTTTAGCTTTCAAACGCTAATTTCTCAATTTCCCTGTTGTGAACTACTTTAAAATCACATAATTAGTCATTTTTCATACAATTTAATCTTAACGCCCCTTGTATTTTTTAAATTACCCATCACTATTAAAACATGGCAACACCGTTGTCACTCATTAGGAGTGCTCATGTCTGAAATTATTATGAATCAAGAAACCTTAGAGCCTCAGGTTCCAAGTGTACTACCCCTTTTGGCGCTGCGTGATGTGGTGGTTTATCCGCATATGCAAATTGCGCTGTTTGTCGGTCGTGAAAAATCGATCAATGCAGTTGATGTGGCTCGTAACAGTGACAATCTAGTATTTGTAGTTGCGCAAAAAGATTCGCTTACAGAAGAAATTGATCACGACAATTTATATCAATACGGTACTGTCGCGAAGATTGTGCAAGTTGTGAATCACGAAAATGATGAAAACTGTATCAAAGTCCTGATTGAAGGACTGCACCGTGCCAAACTGAAAACCATCATTGACGAAAATGAGTATCTGACAGCAGAACATGAACTCAGCCCAATGACCGTTACGGTGGATGAAGACACTCAAGCCGTGCGCTTACAAGAATTACGTGCGCTTTTTGCTCAATATGCAGAAGCGAAACTTCGTAATGCGCGTGAACTGATCACCGCAGCCAACAAAATTGAAGACCTGTTACAGTTATTATTCTTCGTGGCGACCCGTGTTCCATTGAATATTGATGTCAAACAAAAATTCCTGGAACATGATGAATTCGAAGCGCATTTAACTGAGCTGATGACTTATCTATTGCAACAATCTGAAGAACAGCAGATTGAGCAAACCCTGCATGACTCTGTTAAACGTCAGATGGAAAAGAACCAGCGCGAATACTTCCTGAATGAAAAAATGAAAGTCATTCAGCGCGAGCTTTCTGATATGAACGGCGGCGCGGAAGATGATGTCGCTGAAATTGAAAAACGTCTTGCTGAAGCTGATTTGCCTGAGCATGTACGTAAAAAAGCAGAAGCTGAATTCCGTAAACTCAAAGCGATGCAGCCTGCTTCAAGTGAAGCTGCTGTGGTACGCAACTATCTGGAAGTGATTCTGGATACACCGTGGAATAAAGCCAGCAAAGTCAGCATTAACCTGAACAAAGCACAGGAAATTCTGGATGCAGACCACTATGGTCTGGACGATGTCAAAGATCGTATTGTGGAATATCTTGCGGTTCAGTCACGTGTGAAAAAATTGCGTGGCCCGATTCTGTGTTTAGTCGGCCCTCCGGGTGTTGGTAAAACCTCACTGGGTGAGTCGATTGCCAAAGCAACTGGTCGTGAATTTGTACGTATGGCGCTGGGTGGTGTACGTGACGAAGCCGAGATTCGTGGTCATCGTCGTACCTATATCGGTGCGATGCCAGGTAAAATCGTGCAGTCATTGACTAAAGTTGGCGTGAAAAATCCGTTGTTCTTGCTCGATGAAATCGACAAGATGGCGCAAGATTACCGTGGTGATCCGGCGTCTGCGATGCTCGAAGTCCTCGATCCATCACAGAACAACAAGTTCAGTGATCACTACCTGGATCTGGATCTAGATCTGTCTGAAGTAATGTTTATCTGTACCGCAAACAGCATGAACATTCCTGAAGCCTTGCTGGATCGTATGGAAGTGATTCGTCTTCCGGGTTATACCGAAGAAGAAAAAGTCAATATTGCAGATCGTTATCTGGTACCAAAAGCCATTAAAAATAATGGGCTGCGTGCTAAAGAGTTAACTGTGCATGAAGAAGCGATTCGTGACATCGTGCGCCGTTATACCCGTGAAGCCGGTGTACGTAGCCTTGAGCGTGAAGTATCCAAAATTGCACGTAAAGTGGTCAAAGAAGCGGTGAGCAAAAAAGCCAAAAACCTTCAGATTGAAGTGACAGCAGGCAATCTTCCAGATTACTTGGGCGCACATAAATTTGACTATGGTATGGCGGAAGAAGAAGCACAAATCGGCCGTGTCAATGGTCTGGCTTGGACTTCGGTGGGTGGCGAATTGCTGACCATTGAGGTTGCAGCCGTTCCAGGTAAAGGTAAGTTCATTACTACCGGTTCTCTTGGCGATGTCATGAAAGAATCAATTACCGCTGCCATGACTGTGGTGCGTACCCGTGCAGATGAGCTTGGCATCGAAGCGTCCCGCTTTGAAGAAACCGATGTGCACGTGCATTTACCGGAAGGTGCGACACCGAAAGATGGTCCATCCGCAGGTTTGGCATTGACCACTGCATTGGTATCTGCATTTACCGGGATTCCGATTCGTCCGGATATCGCGATGACAGGTGAAACCAGTCTGGGTGGTCGTGCATTACGTATTGGCGGTTTGAAAGAGAAACTTCTTGCAGCCCATCGTGGTGGCATCAAGCTGGTCTTCATTCCACAGGAAAACGTACGTGATTTGGCGGAAATTCCAGAAAATGTCAAAGAAGGTCTAGAAATTAAAGCCGTAAAATCGATTGATGAGATTTTACCGCTGGCACTGACCTCTTTGCCAAAAGCCTTGGTTAAAGCACCAATTGTGAAAACCAAAGAAGAAGCGAAAGCAGCGCGTCATTAAGATGAGCTGATTTGCCAAAACCCTGCTCCGGCAGGGTTTTTTATTGTGTAAAGAAATTGATTAAGGTTGCAAGGCCATCTCTACCAGCCCATCAATCACATAGGTCATCTTTTTCAGATCCAGTTTATCCAAGGTGTCCAGCTCAGTATTATAATAAGGGTTACGATAATGCGCCGTATCGGTAATTAACATGGTCGAATAATTGAATTTGGCATAATTCAGATAACCAGAAAAATTCATATCCTGAGCAAAAGTTGGACTGATAAAACGTTGACATTCCAGACGGTTAAGACTTTGCATGGCAGTACAATAATCTCCGGTCATGCCAGTCGAGGTCAAATGACCAATCGCGGCAATAAAGTTCCCATGATCTGGATAAATCCATTTCAACCCCACCGGATAAGTCTGCACCAGATTTTCATCAAAATAGCCAATTGAATCCAGAATCACCACACCTTTCAGCTTCTGCTTTTTTTTCTTGAGCGACTTGGCATGAATATAGCTGCCCATATGCTCTGTCTTGAAAAAAGGCGGCTCTTCCAAGGTATAAAAAGCAAATTCGATCTCATGTTTGAGCTTGGATTTTTGCAAGGCCAATAATCTTGCGGTTTCCAGTAAACCTGCCACTCCCGAGGCATTATTGTCAGCACCATATCGATCACTAAAGACATCATAATGCGTGCCCATGACCATTTTGGTTTTGGCCTGAGCATTTAAATGGCAAATGACATTTCGATAGCTTAGGCTATTAACTACATAGACCTGAAACTGACAGGGAATGCCAAAACGCTGCATCTGTCCTTTAATCCATGCAGACACTCGGTTCAGTTCTTTAACATTCTTCTCTGTACACGACAAATTTCACAGAACCCTTATCCTATCAGGATTCTGCTTTCTTAAAATTGCCAAAATTTCCTTAAACTCTTCTTTTTTCCCAAAACCAATTAAACGCTGAATCGCCATTTGAACATAGTCTAAACCATAGCGAAATAAACTCATTGAGAGTCGTCCATGCTTCTT